>JAEYYS010000048.1 GCA_023428335.1 Verrucomicrobiota bacterium
ACCCACCACCGTGCGACGCGGTGCCTGCGGAGGTGGCGGTGCCGCCGGGGCCGGTGGCGCGCTGTGCTCGAAGAGTTCCCGCCATTCCTCGGATAAGGGTGCCGCCGGAGCTTCAGCAGGCGGTCGCGAGGCCGGACCGATGCGGGTGCGCGCCTTGCCCTGCTGGGCCTGCCAGAGCTGCTGTTTGTGGGAAAGCCCGTCGGCGGCGGTGGGCAGCCGGCTCAATTCATCTGGGTTTTCCTCGGGCATGGAAGGCGTAAATTGCGACAAGCGGCGCTGCGAATCGAGCACAAACTGCGCCGACTGCTACCGGCCTTGCCGCCTGGGCGGCGCTGCGACTCAGGTCGTCGGCGTGCGCCCGTCGTCGAGATCAATGCCGAACAGGGCGCCGAGGTCGTTGGTGGCGAGGTCGTTGGCATCCGCCTGAAGACTGGTGCCGGCAGCACGCGAGGCCTCGGCCAGCAGTTGGGCGGGATCGGCGCCGCGCAGCAGGAAGAGCGCTTCGGGGTGGGCGTCGAGTTCGAGCCCCACGCCGTAAAAGACCGCGGCGGCGTGCTTGCAGGGTTCGGCATCGTCGGTGCAGTCGCAGTCGAAGCGGATTTCGTCGGTGCGCGGGAACAAACCGGCGTCGGGATCGCACAGCAGGCGCAGCAGGTCCTCGCCCAGGCGACCGCTGAGCAGGTCGAGCAGCGACGGACCCGAAGCGGCGGCGGCCTGCTGCAGACGGTTCCAGGTTTCGGCTTTTAGAGGGCGGATGTGCAGGCGGGTCGTGTGCAGGGTTTGGTCGGCCACGACGGCCCGCACCTCGCCGGGGTGAATCGTCAGGTCATACACCCGGCCCTGGCGCAGGCAGGTGCGACCGGGGGCGAGCCGGCCCTCGTAGGCGGTCATGTCCTGCAAATGACGGCACCAGGCGCGGCCCCAGAACTGCGTGCAGAGGTGGCCCGACTTGGGCGCGGTCAAAGCGGTCAGGGGCTCGCCCCCGGCGCGGCGGCGCGCGATCTCGCGGGCGAGGCGTGCGCGCGCTTCTTCGGCTTCTTCGCGGGAGGACCAGGACATGCGGGTGTCGGGCCAACCAAGCCGGATTTTGCGCTTTGGCCAGGAATAGCTCTGGCGCCGCGACGCACTTGCGGCATGATCGCCGCCCACCTCCCATGATTCCCGCCAAGACGGTCCTGCTGCTGCTGCTGTCGAATGTGTTCATGACCTTTGCCTGGTATGCGCACCTGCGCGACCTGAGGTCCAAGCCCCTGATCTTCGCCATCCTGGCCAGCTGGGGACTGGCGTTTTTCGAATACTGCTTCCAGGTGCCCGCCAACCGCATCGGCTATGGCGCCTTCACCCTGCCGCAGCTGAAAATCCTTCAGGAGGTGGTGACGCTGACCGTGTTTGTGCCCTTCGCCGTGTTCTACATGAAGGCGCCGCTGACCTGGAACTACCTTTGGGCCGGGCTCTGCCTGATGGGCGCGGTGTACTTCATCTTCAAGCCGCAGTGAGCGGCGCTTGCCGCGCCGGACCGGCCGCGCTTAACTGGTCGCATGGATCTGCGACATCTGCGCTACTTCCAGGCGGTGGCCGAGGAGATGAATTTCTCCCGCGCGGCCCGACGCCTGCACATCGCCCAGCCGGCGCTGTCGCGTGCGGTCCAGGAACTTGAGCAGGAACTCGGCGCGCGCTTGATCGAGCGCGACCGCCGGACCCTGGCGCTGACACCCGCGGGCGAGGTGCTGCTGCATGAGACCGGGGTCATTTTTGAGCGGCTCGAGGAATCCCTGCGCCGGGTCCGCCGCGCGGCCAAGGGCGAGGAAGGGGAACTGCGCCTCGGTTACATCGGTCCGCCGACCCAGGCGTTTTTGGGGCGACTGCTCGCCGAGTATCGCCGTCGCTACCCCAAGGTGTCGCTGCATCTCGAGGAACGCACGCCCGAACGGGTCTGGGAAATGGTCGCCAAGGGCCGGCTCGCCGCCGCCATCACCCGGCCGCTGCCGGGGCAGGGTGAACGGGTGCTGGCGACCCTGCCGCTGCGCGCCGAACCGCTCGGCGTGGTGGTGCCCAGGGATCATCCGCTCGCCGCGAAGAAGACCGCGCCCTGGCAGGCCCTGGCCGATGAACCGCTCATTGTGCTGGCCCGGCGCGAGGGCGTGGGGCTGCACGACGAGATTCTGGCGGCCTGCCGCGAGGCGGGGTTCACGCCGCAGATCGCCCACAGCCCGAGCCTGATGGGCACGGTGCTCAGTTATGTCGAAGCCGGCGCCGGCGCCGGGCTGGCGACCGACAGCGTCGCCGCTGCCGCCATGCCGACGAGCCTGCGCTTTGTGGCACTGCAGCCCGAGCGCACCGTGCCGCTCGTCCTGGCCTGGAATCCCGCCGAGGATCCGCCCGCCGCGCGCGCCTTCCGCGCACTCGTCGAAGCCTGGATGGCGTCGGGCAAGTTATGGAAGTGACGTGGGCGGTCGCCGCCTGGAACCATCCCGGAGTGGAGCTGTGCGGGTGGGCGAAAGCGGCGCAGAAGCGCTGCAGTCCAAGGCGCTGCGCGCGCCCCGAAATCAGACCTCGTCGTCGCTGTCGTCGGCGCCGGCTTTTTTGCCGCGCAGCTTGGCTTCCATGAAGGCGTCGAGATCGCCGTCCATGACGCCGGAGATGTCGCTGGTCTTTTCGCCGGTGCGCAGGTCCTTGACCATCTGGTAGGGCTGGAAGACGTAGCTGCGGATCTGGCTGCCCCAGCCGATGTCGGTCTTTTCGCCATACTGGCGGGCGACCTCGGCGGTGCGCTTGTCTTCCTCGATCTGGTACAGCTTGGCCTTGAGCATGGCGAGCGCCTTGGCACGGTTCTTGGGCTGGCTGCGCTCGATCTGGCAGGCGACGATGACCCCGCTCGGGATGTGGGTGATGCGCACCGCGGTTTCGACCTTGTTGACGTTCTGGCCGCCCTTGCCGCCTGAGCGGTAGGTGTCGACCTTCAGGTCCTCGTCGCGAATCTGGATGTTGATCTCCTCCTCGTTGTCGGGGGTGACGTCGATCGAGGCGAAGGAGGTGTGGCGCTTCTTGGCGGCGTCGAAGGGGGAGATGCGCACGAGACGATGCACGCCACGCTCGTTCTTGAGGAAGCCGAAGGCGTTTTCGCCCTGGATTTCCAGGGTGGCGGAGCGGGTGCCGACTTCGTCGCCCTCCTGGTGGTCGATGATCTGGACCTTGTACCCCTTGCGCTCGGACCAGCGCACGTACATGCGCATGAGCATGTCGGCCCAGTCGCAGGCCTCGGTGCCGCCGGCACCGGAGTGGATGGTCATGAAGGCACTGCCGCGGTCAAAGGGACCGGACAGCAGCAGGTCAAGCTCATAGGCGCCGATGTCGCGGTCGAGGGAGTCGTACTCCTTCTGCACCTCGATCATGCTGGCGGTGTCGCCCTGTTCGCGGGCCAGCTCGATGAGCACGGGGAATTCCTCGACGCGCGCGTCGAGTTCGCCGAGCGGGGTGATCTGGCGTTTGATGATGTTGGCACGGTCAATGACCTTCTTCGCGGCGTTCTGGTCATCCCAGAACCCGGTGTCGGTCATCTTGTGTTCCAACGCGGACAGCTCCTCAGTTAGGCTGGGGAGGTCAAAGATACCTCCGGAGCTCGCTCAGGCGGCCTTTAAGGCTCGCCACGTCGAACGCCTGGAGGTCGGTCAGGACTGACTTGGGGGTCGTTTCCATCGGCCGCTGCGATAGGACAGAAGCCGGGTGGATGCAAACGGAAATGCGTCAGGCGGCCGGCCAGAAGGCACGAAACACGCAGGCGCCCAGCACACCGCCGAGCGCGGGACCGACCACCGGGATCCAGGCGTAGGCCCAGTCGCTGCCACCCTTGCCGGGGATGGGCAGCAGGGCGTGGGCGAGACGCGGGCCGAGGTCGCGCGCCGGATTGATGGCGTAGCCGGTCGGGCCGCCAAGCGAGAGACCGATCGAGCCGACCAGCAGACCGACCAGGGCCGGGCCGAAACCGGTGTCGAAGCCCGAGTCGGGCTGCAGGTTGGCGGGCGACTGGATGGCGAGCACGCCAAGTACCAGCACGGCGGTGCCAAGGATTTCGCAGATCAGGTTGGCGGGTGTGTGGCGGATGGCAGGGCTGGTGCTGAAGACGCCGAGTTTGTCGCCGGGATTGGGGGTTTCCCGCCAGTGGGGCAGATAGGCCAACCAGACCAGTACTGCGCCAGTGAAGGCGCCGGCGAACTGGGCGGCGAGGTAGCCGGGCACCAGGGCGGTGTCGAAGTTGCCAATCGCGGCGAGGCCGAGCGTGACCGCCGGATTGAGGTGGGCGCCGCTGAAGGCCGCCGTGCAGTAGACGGCCACCGCGACGGCCAGTCCCCAGCCTGCGGCGATGACGATCCAGCCACTGTTGTGGCCCTTGGTTTTACCGAGCACGACGTTGGCGACGACGCCGTCGCCGAGCAGGATCAGCAGCAGGGTGCCGAGGAACTCGGCGAGGTAGGGAGACATGGCGGGAAAAGCTGGAATTTCCCCGCGAGCCTATCGGCAGCCCGCGGGGCGGGCAAGATTCCTTTTCCCGGTGCTAGATGCCGGGACCACCGGGACCGCTGCTGGCTGGCTGTCCGGCTGATCAGCACGGCGGGTGTCAGCCGCGGCGGATTTCCGAGCCTTTGAAATGGATGTTGAAGCGAAAGACCTTCTTGATGCGGCAGTGGATGGCGCCGGTGTCCGGATCGAAGCGCTCCGGGATCTCGATGTGATGCAGGTCCACCGTGGCCTGGAAGCCGCGCTCGGAGAAGATGTCGATCAGCATGGCGAGGGCCAGCGGATCATGGAAGAGACGGCTTTCCGAGTTGATGTTGGCACGGCCGGAGATGGCGTGACGGACGATGATGGGCATCATTTTCGTCTCGATGAAATCGACGACGGCCTGCATGATTTCCGGGTTCTCGACCTTGTAGTTGTCGAGCCGGCGCACCAGATCCTGGCGGGCGTGGCGGATGATCTCGCTGGCAAGCGGGAGCTTGCGCAGGAGATCGAACGTGCGCGGGTCGAGCTCCAGGGAGCTCTGGTATTCGAGCTCGCGGATGATGTTTTCCCGCACCCGTTCCAGCGGTGCCTGGGCGTTGATGAAGTGGTAGTGGAAAAGCTCCTTGAGGGAGACCAGGGCGTCGTAGGTTTTCTCTTTGAAGACCTTGTAGCGATTGCGCGCCAGCGCCGGATCGGAGTCGGTGGCGCGTTCTTCCCAAAGCTCGCCGAGGCCGGAGCGCCGGACTTCCTCGTTATGAGCGAGCACTTCCTGGCCGCGCTTGAGCTGGCGCGCAATGCTTTCCGCCTCATCCACGAAGAGAACCATGATGTGGAAAATGGGCTGCTTGTAGTGGGCGGCGTCCGGCGTGTCGGCGAAGTCGCGCCGCAGGCGCATCATTTCGTCAAACAGCATTTTCAAGCACTCCACCTGGACCTGGGTGCGGGGAAAGCCGTCGAGGATGGCACCGTTCTGCTGCTCGGGGTCCAGCAGCTTGCGGAACAGGATGCCGACCACCTCGCGGTCGCCCACCATGCCGCCCTGGGCCTTGAGCTTCTGCGCCTCGGGGCTGTCGAGCAGGGCACTCACCACGATCGGCTGGGCGGTGATGCCGCGCAGCTCGCGGATGAAGTCCGTGTTGGTACCCTTGCCCGCGCCCGGCGCGCCACCGAGCAGGATCAACTCCTTGGGGAAACGCAGATGCTCGCGTCCATACTCGGCTTCCAACTGTCGCCAGACATGGTTGAAGATGAGCTGTGCGTCCTTGATTTCCAGATCCGCCGGGGCGGCGGGTTTGGCGGCGGATTCGGGAGCGATGGGATGCATGGGCATGGCTTATCGCCTGAAGTGTCGGCAAGTCAAACGCCGTCCGTCCTCCGGGCGCTCTCAGCCTTTCAACGTCAGCAAATACGCCAGCAGGTCGGCCGCGCCCTGATCGGGCAGGGCCTCCAGCAGGCCCTCGGGCATCAAGGAGCGGCGGATGAATTGGGTGCTGCGGATTTCGGCCTTGTTGATCCGGCGATCCGGCAGGCCGGCCTGACGCACGACGACAGCCTCCTTGTCCTCGCTGACGAAGAAGGCATCGACCAAGTCGCCGTTCTTCAATTCGACGCGGTAGATGCGGTAGCCGGGCTCCATGGCGGCGTTCGGGGTCAGCAGGTTGCGCAGCACGGCCTCCAGTCCCATGGCACCGGCGCCGCTGAGGTTCGGGCCGATCTGGCCACCGTTGCTGCCAATCTGGTGGCAGGCGGTGCAGAGCGCGGCCAGCGGCTGACCGGCCTGCGGGTTGCCCTTGGCCGCCAGGGCCGTGTATTTCTTGAACTTGGCGTCGAGCGCCTTCGCTTCTGCCTCAGTGAGCAGCGGCGGGGTGTCGATCGTCTTGGCGAGGCGGGCGCCTTGGCCGAGTTTTTTGGGATCGGTCAGATCCGTGCGATCGCTCGGAGCCGTCCGATCAAAGCCACTGCGGATTTCGGCGGCGGTTTTGGCGCGGGGGAGCACCCGGAATTCCATGATCGCGCCTTCAGTGCCCTTGGTGGGACCGCTCCAGCCGATGCGGCAGTTTTGCCAGGTGGCGGGCGCGGGCTTGCTGCCCTCGGCATCGAGTTCGCCGTTTTGGTAAATCCGGATGATGCCGCGAGCGTCGCGGGTGATCGCGAGGTGCGTCCACAGGTCGGGGGTCATGGGCTTGTTGGCGACGCAGACGTCGTGCAGTTCGGGACCGGCATAGGCGCGGAACTTGCCGCCGTAGAAATTCAACTGCAGGCCGTTGGGCACGCCGAGCAGGCAGTCCTCGTTGCCGATGCCGGGAGCCAGCCGCACCCAGGCCTCGACCGTGAAGGGGCCGTCGAGGGTGATCTTCGAGTCGACCCAGGCACTGTCCTGGCCGTCGAGCAGCAAGACCTCGCGGAAGACGCCTCCGAGCTGCTGCTGGAGCTTTTCCAGGGCGGGATCATCGCCGAGCACAGTGGCGAGGCGTTCGACGGTGGGGCCGTCGAGGTCGGTCTGGGGCAGGGTTTGGTCGAGCAGGGCAGCGACGAGGGTCTTGGCTCCGGCTTTCGTGCTCGAGAGGGCATTCAGGGCGCTGCGACGCTGGGCTGGCTGCAGTCCGGGGTAAAGAGCGAGAAGCTTGGCGCTGGCGTCCGGGGCGCGTGAGGCGGCGAGGGCTTCGAGCGCGGCCTCGCGGGTGAGGGGATCGGAATCGGTTTTTGCCAGGGCCGCGAAGAGATCGGCTTCGCCGCTGCGAAGGTCGCGCAGCGTTTTCAGGAGATGGCTTTTAGAGTCGGCCGTTTTCAGCGCGGCCACCAAGTCCGTTTCGAGCTCCGAGAGTTGAAAACCGCTGATGAGCTGCAAGGCGAGCGCCGGCGAGCTCGGCAGCAGCGTGCGCGCGGTATCGACCAGCAGTGGCGCGATCTGTTTCGCTTCGAGCTTGGTGCGCTGCGCGAGCAGCTTCTCGGCGACGCTGGCGCGGGATTTCTCATTCGAGAGCAGCGTTTGCAGGGCATCGCCGACGCCGGGCTCATTCGGGAACTGGGCGAGGCGCAGCAGTTCCTCGTCGTTCGGGGCGCGGTCGAGCTGCGGCAGCAGCTTGGCGACACGGGAGGCGCTGGTTTTCGGTTCCAGGGCCAGTGAGGCGAGCACGCGGGCCTCGACAGGCAGTTGCGAGGCGGAGTCCGAGTCGAGGAACGTCGCGACGAGGTCGGGACGACGCTCCAGGAACAGGCGCAGGAGGAAGCGCTCGAACTCGCGGTCGTAGGCCTCACGCACGGGGATCTGCTTCGGGCCGCGGGAGGACTGGGCCAGCGGTCCGGGCAGGCTGGGCTGGGCGAAGGCGAGCAGTTCCGGCAGGTTGTCGGCGGTGAGCTGGCGACCCAGGCGCGTGATCTTGCCGAAGGTGGCGTCCTCCAGGTATTCGCGGCTGGCCCAATGCTCCGGCGGCAGTTGTCCGCGATCCTGCAGTTCCTGCCAGGCCAGATGGGCCCGGCCGATGGGGGCCTGGTCGAGCATGGCGGTGAGTTGCGCCGTGTCGATTTGGGTGAAGTCGGGGATGGCGTTGCTGTCATGCTCCGAGGCATGAGTCACGTCACTCGGAGAGTGACGACTCCTTTTCACCCGCCAGATGCGGCCGCGTGTCTTGTCGCGATCCGGATGCGCGCGCGGCACCTCGTTGTGGGAGATGATCTTGTTGTACCAGTCGACGATGTAGATGCAGCCGTCGGGACCGTTGGTCAGGGCGACCGGGCGGAAGAAGGGATCCTCGCAGGTGATCAGGTCGGGCAGTTGTGCGAGCTTCCAATACGCGTCGTCCCGATGCATCGCGATCGTCTGGATTTTCGAGGTGATGGGATTGGCGACGGCCATCACGTGGGTGGGATTGGACAAAGTGGCTTCGGCTTGAGCCGAAGGCTTGGAAGATTCGGCTGAAGCCGAAACCCCTTTGGGGGACAGCGGTCCACTTTCGATCAAGGCGAGTCCGCTCAAGCCGGTGCCGCCCATGCGAAACCCGGCCTGCGGGGGGAAGTCAGGCTGATAACTCTTCTTCAGCGCCTCCATGCCGCCCGGGTAATAGGCGTATTCATGGAAGGGCATGACCGGGTAGCCGTAGTCGTTGGCCTCCTGGATGAAGGCCTCGCCCGCACCGGTGATGACCAGTCCCCAGATGTTGTTCGGACCGGTGCTGATGACTTCGAACCCGCTGCCATCGGGCCGCAGGCGTGCCATGCTGCACTTGGGCCAGTCGACGACCTGGTCGCTGCCGGGCCTGCGCACCTGACTGTTGTTGAAGAGGCCCTGAGCCATCCAGATCCAGCCGCCGGGGGCGCGGGTGAACTGGTGCGGAAACAGGTGCGAATCCTGCACGCCAAAACCGGTGAGCACGACGTCAAAACTGTCCGCTTTGCCGTCGCCATTGCTGTCCTTGTACAGCTTCAGATCGTGGCCGTGCTGAACGTAGCAGGTGTCGCCTCCGCCCCAGGGCAGGATGCCGAGCGGGATGGCGAGGCCGTCGGCAAACACGGTCGGATTCGTCAGTCCGCTGGCGGGGATTTTCCCGTTCAAGGACTCGCGCGGATAGACCAGCACCTTGTCCCGGCCCTTGCCCGCGTACACCGCCTCGGCGGCGGCGGGGTTTTCATTCGCGTCGATCGGATATTCCAGCGCCGTCTGCGTCCACATCCGGCCGCGCTGGTCGAAGTAGACGCTGACGAATTTGCCGAGTCCCTCGCTCTCCTGCACGACGAGTTCGATCTCGTAGCCCTCGGGCAGTTTGAACTTCTTGAGCTGCTCCTCGGCGGTCAGGGCGCTGCCCTGCACGTCGTTGTAGCTGATGTCGCGTTTTGGCGCGGCTTTCTTGGCGGCGGGTTTCGGCGGCAGCTTGGCCTTCATGCCCTCGAGGCCGCCGATGCTTTGCCAAGTGGGGACGCCTGGCGTGGGCGGCAGTTCCTCAATCGTGACGTCCTTGACCTGCACGAGGCAGGCGCCGCCGCTGTGCACCTGCGGGGCGATGTGGCCATCGAGGGCGATGTTCGGGTCGGTCTCGGTGTAGTCGATGCAGTGCACGCCGTTGATCCAGGTGCGCAGGCGCGGGCCCTCGGCGCGGATGACGTAGTCGTTCCAGCCAAAGACATCGACGACCTTGTCCAGTGCGGCCTGCTGCTCGGGCGTGGGCGACCAGATGACCTTGTTGCGGCGGTGCTCGTCGTAGATCTTGCCGAACCAGCCGGCGCCGCAGTCGATCTGGTAACCGCTCATGGCGCCGCCGTCGGGCAGGGAATGGATCTGGATGCCGGAGTTGATCATGCCGGTCTTCGGATCGCCACTGCACTTGATTTTGAGCTTGAGTTCGAAGTTCTGGAAGGAACGCTGCGTGCGGATGAAGAAATTCTTCGGGATCTTCTCGGTCGTCGAGCCACCGGTGATGCAGCCGTCCTCGACGCGCCAGACGGCGGCATCAAACACCCAGCCGTCGAGGGTGCGGCCGTCGAACAGCGACACGGGCTCCGCCTGAACGGCAGCGAAGAGCAAAGGGCTGAGAGTAAAGAGGAGTGCGAGGCGCATGCGCATAGAACGCCACGGATGCAGGCAGCTTGGCAAGACAACATCCACCGGCACCTGACTGAAACGCACCCGTTCAGCTTCGGCTGCGATAGTCTGAGGGCAGGCAGCCGACCCAGCGCTGGAAGGCGCGGGCGAAGGCGATCGGGCTGCGGTAGCCGACCTGGCGCGCGACATACTCCTGCTTGTCATCGCTGCGCGTGAGCAGTTGCTGGGCGGCGCGGATGCGCAGCGAGGTCAGGTGGGCCATGGGACTGCGGCCGAGTTCCTTCCAGCAGAGGCGGCGGAAGTGTTCCTGGCTGACGTGGGCGGCATGGGCCAGTGAGGCGACCGTCCAGTCCTCGGCCAGGCGTGCCTCGACCTCATCCCAGAGGCGGCGCAGGCGTTCGTCCTTCTGCCAGGGTCTGGCCAGCCGGCGCAGCTGCAGGTGCAGCAGTTCGATCCAGTGATGCAGGGCATGGCTGTCGCGCGCGCCCAGCCACTCGCCGCGCAGGCCCTGCCAGATGTGGTCGAACTGGTCGGCGTCCACTTTCAGGCGCACAGGCGAGGCGGCACTGACCAGGGGCGTCACAAAGGCGGGTTCATCGTAGCGGGCCCAGAGAAAGTGCCAGCGTTTGCCCTGCACGGCGTGGAAGGCGTTGACCCCGCGCGGCGGTGCCAGGCAGGCCTGGCCGGCGCTGAGGGTTTGCCAGCGACCGTCGAGCAGGACGCGGCCCGTGCCCTCCACGCAGACCATGACGAAACTGCCGGCGGGTTGCAGGCGCACGCGCCGGTAGGGATGCAGGGCGTCGTCAATGCCGACGCGGGCGAGGCGGACGGCGGCGAGGGCGGGACAGTCGCAGGCCTCCAGGCACCAGCGCTGGGTGCGGCTGCCGTCGACGGTCGTTTCGGCCAGGGGCAACCCCGGCACGGCGCGAGTCGGGGCGCCACGTGCAGGCTTCATGCCGCTCAGAACTGCAGCCACTGGCGCAGCCAGCCGAAGGTGGCGACCAGGCCGATGACGACAGCGGCAAACTCCAAATAGAGCGCCAGCCGGCGATTGCGCTCGACGCGGCGCTGCTGCAGCGGTTTGCGCTGGGTCGAGCGGGGGGCGCGGCTGGCGGGGCCGAGCGGCGGCAGGGTATTGCGGCTGGCCAGACGCTGGCGGGTGATTTCGAGCGGTGCCTGGGTGATGGCCACTTCGAGGCGGTAGATCTCCTCCTGCAGTTGGCGCGACCGGCTGGTGAGGTCACGCATGTCGCTGCCGCGGGCTTGGCGGTTCAGGCTTTCCTTGACCGACTTGCTGCGGTTGGAACGGACGCGTTTGTTGTTGACGGCGAAGGCCATGGCGGGAGCAGGTTAGAACAGGATTTTGGCCAGGATCAGGCCGAGGATCAGGGTGATGCTGAGCGGCAGGGTGAAGGCGAAGCCGCGGCGCAGCCAGGCGCGGCTGTCGTCGGCACTGGCGGGGTCGGCGTTGCGACGGGCGGCCGGCGTGGCGCCGCCCTCCAGATTTGCGACGCCAGTCGGCTGGCTGGAGGCGAGCCGGCGCAGGCCCTTTTCAAAACTGGCTTCTGCCTCGATCAGACTGTTGAGGGCGTGATCGAGCTCCTGCTCCAGCTGGTTGCGGTGCCAGCGTTCGGGCAGGAAGCTGCGCAGTTCGTCGAGCCGGGCGCGGAAGTCGCGCTGGGCGGCGGTCAAGTCTTCAAGGTAGTGACGCGTGCTGTCGAGATCCTGATCGATGGCGTGCAGGTGCTGTTCGAGCACACCGGCCAGACTTTCACGGCCGTGGATGAACTGCTCCTGCTTTTGCTTCAGGGTTTCCAGCAGCCGGCGTTCCTGCTCGATCTGCTCCTGCTCCTGACGCAGTTTGGCGAGGCGCTCCTGGGCTTCGCGCACCTGGCGCTCGACGTTTTCGCCCTGGCGATCATCGTCCGTGAAATCGCCACCGAACTCAGGCGCCTCGTCAAAGCGAAAGACGTTGTCCTGAGCAGGAGCGGCGGAAGGCGGCGGGCGGCGCAACATGATTATCGCTTGATAACTTAGCGATAAAAATATTATAGTTTTCCAAGGTAATCCAGATGTTTTGTGCGATTTTTTGCAACTCGGAAGGGTAGGGTGCCAAAAAGCAATGTTAAAAAGAACACCAAAAGCAGGGCCAGGCTGTCCTGAAGCAGGGTGGCAGAGAGGGGTTGGCCGGTGTTTTGCAGTTTCCAGCGGTAGATTTCCGGGGCCGCGAGCACGCCGGCGCTGAGCAGGATGTACAGGAAGCTGCTGACCAGGCAGAGCGTGCCGCCAAAGCCGGAGATGATGCGGGCGGGATTGGGTTCGCGAAAGTTCGGCAACCAGGCGCCGAGGCCGAGGGCGAGGGCGTTGAGGCCGTAGCTGATGAGGACGACGGCGCCGCCGAAGACGAGGCTGCGCTGCCAGGGCAGGGCGAGCGTGACGCAGGAGAGCAGGATGAGCAGGAGGGTCAGCAGCGCCATGGCGGCACTCGCCAGGCGCAGTTTGAGGTCCATGATGCGCGCCAGTGACAGCGGCGACAGGCCGAGGATCCACAGGCGCTGGCCTTCGAGGCTGATCTGCGGGAAGACAAAGCGCGTGGTGAGGGTCGACAGGGCCAGGCAGCAGACCAGCAGGTTGAGGTGGCTGATGACGGTGACCCAGAAGGTGCTCTGCAGGTTGTGGCCGAGGCGCTGCAGGTTGAGGGTGTAAATCAGCAGCAGGCTGAAGATGACCAGGCACTGGCCCCACTGGGCTGGCTCGCGCAGGAAAGTGCGCACGTCCTTGATGAGCAGGGCGCGTTCGGCGCGGCCGGGGCGCGGTGGCCGTGCAGGGGTGGGCAGGCGAAACCAGGGCAGCGTGGCCGCGCCGCCGCGGAACCAGGGGGCGGCGGTCATGATCCGGTGCCAGGCGGGATAAAACAGGCGGGTGCCGAAGCGCGCGGTGAGGTGCAGGGCCAGCAGGACGTGGGCGAGCAGGAGCAGCAGGTGGAAGACCGCGCTGCCCGGCGTGCCCCTGCCGGCGGCGGCAAACAGCACCTCGGCCACCCAGGAACTGGGCAGCAGCGGGTGGGTGCAGATTTCCGAGTGACGCATGACGGCCTGCAGGCTCGCCACCAGATCGCGCTGGCCGGGATCCTCGGCGGCACCGAGCCAGGGGCGCAGCAGGAGGAAGAGCAGCAGCAGGCCGAGGGCGGCCGCCGGTTTCCACCAGGACCGGCGGGCGTGGCGCACGAGCAGCAGCAGCAGCCAGGTCGACAGGCAGGCGGCGAGGCCGACCAGGCAGAGCAGGGCGGGCAGGCCGGCGAGGTAGAAGGCGGGACCGGCGCCGTAGACCCGGCCGAGCGCGGCCATCACAGGCGCGCTGAGCACGAGCAGGCCCCAACTGGCCAGCAGCATGCCCTCGAGGGTTTTCCACAGCACCAGGCTGCTCCAGGGCAGGGGTAGGGCCACCTGCCAATCCATGCCAACGCGGCGAAACAGGCCCATGCCGGTGATGGCGGCGTTCGACACCACCAGCATGACGAAGAAAAAGAAGAACAGCAGGTGCACCAGGCGCTCGACCAGCAGGTCGCCAAACAGCGGCATGGCGGCGACGAACTGCAGCCCCTGCGAGACCAGCAGGTAGGTGGCGGCGCAGTAGACCCCCAAAAAGGCGCCGATCGTCGCCACCAGCAGGCGGTTGTCCTGCAGGGCCTCCCGCGCCCGCTGCCGCGCCATGCGCAGGTGCGCGCGGGCGAGCAGCAGGGTGGCGGCGGCGGAGGTCATGGATTCCCGGGGTAACGCCCCGGAGCCGGCCGGTGGCCGGCTACTTTTTCGCCTCCCCACCACCGGCGTTGGCAAGCGCCTGCATTTCCGGCGGCAGGAAGGCCTTGAAGCGGCCCTTGTCGATCGCCTTCATGTAGGCCTCCATCGGTGAGACGAAGCCGTCGCGCAGCTTGCCCCAGATCGAGTCGTCCATGAACTGCATGCCGTCGGCCTTGCCGCCGATGATGACGTCGTAGAGTTTCTGGGTGGCGCCCTCGCGGATGATGGCGCCGACGGCGGGGGTCGACACCATGATCTCGTTGACGGCGACACGGCCCTTGCCGTCGGCCTTCTTCATGAGCAACTGGGCGACGACGCCCTTGAGCGAGGCGGCGAGCATCGTGCGCACCTGGCTCTGCTGGTCGGCAGGGAAGACGTCGATGATACGGTCGACGGTCTTGCGGGCGTTGTTGGTGTGCAGGGTGCCAAAGACGAGCAGGCCGGTTTCGGCGGCGGTGAGGGCGAGCGAGATGGTTTCCAGATCGCGCATTTCGCCGACCAGCGCGATGTCGGCGTCCTGGCGCAGGGCGGCGCGCAGGCCGTCGGCGAAGGAGGGGGTCTGGATCGGCACCTCGCGCTGGGTGATGATGCTCTTCTTGTTGCGGTGCACGAACTCGATCGGCTCCTCGATCGTGATGATGTGGCGGCGGAAGTTCGTGTTGATGTAGTCGAGCAGGGCGGCCAGCGTTGTCGACTTGCCGGAGCCGGTTGGACCGGTGACCAGCACGAGGCCGCTGCGCAGGTGGCCAAATTCCTTGACCACCGGCGGGATGCCGAGGCTTTCCAGGCTGGCGATCTTGGTCGGAATGATGCGGAAGACGGCGGCGTAGCCGTTCTGCTGCTTGAGGTAGTTGCAGCGGAAGCGGTGCTCGGCGTCCATCTCGTAGGCGAAGTCAAGGTCGCCCTTCTCGATGTAACGTTCCCAGGCGCGAGGTTCACAGATCTCGCGCATCATGGTTTCCATGGAGGCGGCGGTGAGCACCTCCTCGGCGATCGGACGGATCGAGCCGTGGACGCGGATCTTCGGGGGCTGACCCTGGCTGAGGTGAAGGTCGGAGCCGCCGAGTTGGATGAGCTGGTCGAAAAGTTGGTCGATGATGGGCATGGCTTGCGGGGGGCCGGTCTAAGGGTTGCGAAGGGGTGGGCTCAGCTCTGGAAAAAGGCGCGCATGAGCTGCTTGTCCTCGGCGCGCGACTCGCATTCCTCGCGGCTGATCAGGCCCTTGCTGTAGAGGCCGCGCAGGGAGTCGTCCATGGTGATCATGCCGACGTTTTTGCCGGTCTGCATGACGCCGTTGAGCATGTAGGTTTTGCCGTCGCGGATGCAGGCGGCCACGGCCGGGGTGTTGACCAGCAGTTCCAGCGCCATGGCGCGGCCGTTGCCGTCGGTCCGGGGAACCAGTTGCTGCGAGATGATGCCGCGCAGCGATTCGGACACCATGATGCGGATTTGGTCGCGCTGGTCGGAGGGGAAGACGTCGAGCACGCGGTCGAGCGTGCGCGCCGAGTTGCCGGTGTGCAGGGTGCCGAGCACCAAGTGACCGGTTTCGGCGGCGGTGATCGCCAGCGAGATGGTTTCCAGGTCGCGCATTTCCCCGACCATGATGACGTCGGGATCCTCGCGCAGGGCGCCGCGCAGGGCGGCGGCAAAGGAGTCGGTGTGGGTGCCGACCTCGCGCTGGTTGACGTGGCAACCCTTGGGTTCGATGACGTATTCGATCGGATCCTCGAGAGTGATGATGTGATCCTGGCGCTCCTTGTTGATCTCGTCGACCAGGGCGGCCAGCGTCGTCGACTTGCCGCAGCCGACCGGGCCGGTGACCAGGACCAGGCCGTTGTGGTAGCGGATCAGCGTGCGCACGGTGTCCGGCAGGCCGAGTTCGTCGACCGAGCGGATGTTGGTGGTGATGATGCGGAAGGTGATGTCGATGCCCAGGCGCTGCTGGACCACGGAGGCGCGGAAGCGGCCGAACTCCGGCGAGTAGGCGAAGTCGACGTCGCCCTTGGTTTCCAACTGCTGGATCTGCGTCTCGGTGAGGAAGCTGTAGGCGAGCCGGCGGGTGTCCTCGGGACTGAGCGCCGCCGAGTTGTTCCAGATCGGCATGAGGTTGCCGTAGCGGCGCCAGATCGGCTGGCTGGCGGTGGCCAGATGCAGATCGGAGGCGTCGTACTGCATGCAAAAGCGCAGGTAGTCATCCACGTGGCCCAGCACGGGCACGAGATCTTGGGCGGGAGCGGCTTGGTCGGACATGGAAGGGACAAAAATCAAGGCCCGGGGCGGTCGCCCTCGTGCCGGTGGGACGTTGGGTTGAGAAGGGTTTGAATCAGCTGGAAACCTTGCCTCACGGCGACCTGCCGGATGAGGGCAAGTGCGGGCGTGAGAATTTGCGAAATAAGGCTGTTTTTTGTAGCGGAAGCGCCAGCGATGTCACGCCTAATCTTGTCCTGTGCCGGGCGTAGCAGGCGACGCGCCAGCAGCAGACCCGCCATGGCCGCACCGCCGGTCCACAGCCAGCGGTGCCGTTCCAGTGAGCGGCGCAGCAGTCGGTCCGGTCGCCATTCCGCAGCGGCGCCGTGCAACTGTCCGCCGAGTTCGGCGCGCGCGCGGTCCAGTTCCGCCACCAGTTCGGCCTTGGTTTTCATGATTCCGGGGTGTCGCCGCGCAGCCAGGCGCGGTCTTTGTCAAACTGGCGAAAGGTCTCCTCGAGCACGGCCAGTCGCCGCAGTCGCCGGCGCAGTGCGGCAAGGGCCGCCAGGCCGGCCGCCAGATGGGCGACCGCCAGGGTCAGGGCGATCTGCGGCCAGGGCCGGTCGAAGGCCCCGGCCAGCCACCAGACGAGGGCGGGCAGGGCGACCAGCCAGCCGGCAAACAGGCAGCCGGCGGCGGCGGCAGTCAGCAGCAGCAGGGTGGCGAATTGGCCGCCGGCCTCGCGGGCTTCAATTTGCAGCAGGCGACCGCGCGCCTCGGCATAGCGTGCGAGGGCCGCCAGCAGGGCCTTCATGCGGGAGGGTTGCAAGTCCATCGGGCGGGCGTCCGGCTCAGCGCTTGAGCAGCAGGCCGACGAGCAGGCCCAGGCCAAAGGCGGTCAGCAGGGCCTGGCGCGGCTTCTCGCGTGCCAGTTTCTCGGCTTCGGCCATGAATTCCTCGCACTGTGCCCGCGCCTGCCCGAGGGTTTCCCCGGCGATTTCACGGAATTCATCCGCGCGCTCACCCAGATCCTGCACGCGCTGGCCGGCAGCGGCCTTGATGCGGCCGGCCTGAGCTTCCGCAGCACCGCGCAGTTCGGCGGCCTTCTGAGCGGCGGCGGTGCGCAGTTCGTCGGCGGCGCGCAGGGCGCTGGCCTTGGCCGCCTGAAGCGGGTCGCCCCCGGGCGTGCCGGCAGCAGAGTCATGGGAAAGGGAAGTTTCGTTCATCGAGGCCCTCTTTTATCGCGAAGTGCCGGGCGTGGCGACAAAAAAAGCGGTCTTGAGGCGAATGGCGCGGCGGTTGCAAAAATTCAAAAAAAGCTGCAAAAACATCTTGCCAACTCCCGGTTGTCGGCCATTTTGCGTGCTCCCCGGCCCAGGCGTTCCTCGGAACGCTAGCCCAGCCAGCCGCGCATGCGGCCCTGACTATCGGAGCAGTGATCCGGAAAAACACTGTGCGAACCCTTTCACGAGGTGGATGCACTGTCTTTTCCGGCCTGCCCGACGCGGCCCTCAGACCGGAACGAATTCAACAGACCATGCCCACCATCAATCAACTCGTCAGACACGGCCGCAAGGACAAGTCGGTGAAGTCGAAGTCGCCCGCACTCACCAAGTGCCCGCAGCGCCGCGGCGTCTGCCTTCAGGTCATGACCCGCACGCCGAAGAAGCCGAACTCCGCTCTTCGTAAGGTCGCCAAGGTGCGCCTGACCAACGGCTTCGAGGTGATCGCCTACATTGGTGGCGAGGGGCACAACCTCCAGGAGCACTCCATCGTCCTGGTTCGCGGCGGCCGCGTGAAGGACCTTCCGGGTGTCCGCTATCACATTGTCCGCGGTACCCTTGACTGCCTGGGTGTCGACAAGCGTCGCCGTGGCCGTTCGAAGTATGGCGCCAAGCGTCCGAAGCCCGGCGCGGCCGCCGCACCCACCAAGGGCGGCAAGAAGTAATCACCGTTTCTCCACTCCCTGACCCCATCCCATCATGGCCCGCAGAAAAAGAGTCTACGACAAGCCCGTCCACAAAGACGCCCGCTATGACAGCGAGCTGGTGGCGCACCTGATCGCCCGCGTCATGCAGTGCGGCAAGAAGTCGCTCGCCGAGCGCATCGTGTACGCCGCCATCGACCAGCTCAATGAGAAGGCCGACTCGGTCGATCCGCTTGAGCTGTTCAACCGCGCCATCGAGAACGCCAAGCCGAAGGTTGAGGTCAAAGCCCGCCGCGTGGGTGGTGCCACCTACCAGGTGCCGCTTGAAGTCGTGCCGGCCCGCTCCGAATCGCTCGCCATGCGCTGGATTGTCGGTTATGCCCGTGGTCGCAAGGGTCAGCCCATGCATCGCGCCCTCGCCAACGAGCTCAAGGAAGCCTCGCAGGGGCAGGGCAGTGCCGTGCGCAAGCGCGACGACGTCCACAAGCAGGCCCAGGCCAACCGCGCCTTCGCCCACTTCCGCTTCTGATTTCCCTGTCCCCGTCGCTTCGCTACCTCCCCATTTCCGTCCATGTCGAATCACAACTCCCCCAACCGCGAATTCCCTCTGGAGCGCACCCGCAACATCGGGAGCTGCGCCCACATAGACGCGGGCAAGACGACCACGACCGAGCGTATCCTGTTCTACACCGGCATGATCCACAAGATCGGCGAGGTGCACGACG
>JAEYYS010000010.1 GCA_023428335.1 Verrucomicrobiota bacterium
GCGCATGACCGTCAAGGGACGCACGGCAAAAGCCGCCAAAATCGCCCAAAATCACGCCAGCATCATCTCCGCCTTCGTCGCCCACGGCGGCAGCAAGCATGACACCCGCCACCCCGCTGTTCCCTGACCTCTGCCGTCGCCGGAGGCCCCTACACACACCCAACCCATGAAACTCGAAAACGCCATCCGCGCCCTCGCCGGCACCATGATTCTGGCCAGCCTGGCGCTCGCCCACTACGTCAGCCCCAACTGGCTCTGGCTCACCGCCTTTGTCGGCGCCAACCTGCTGCAATCCGCCTTCACCGGCTTCTGCCCGGCGGAAACCGTGCTCAAGAAACTCGGCGTCGGCAAGGGCGGTTCCTGCTGCGGCTAAGGCCGAATCACAACACCGGCTTGCCATCCCAGCCCCTTCCCCTCCAGACTGTCGCCATGAAACCGCTGCTGCTCCCGCTCCTGCTGCTCGCCGCCTGCGGCCGGCACGAAACCCCGCCCGCCGCCGCGCCGGCCCTGCCGACCGCGACGGTGCATACCCAGCCCGCCGTTGTCGAAGCGCACGCCGCCACCGAGGAAGTCGTCGGCACCGTGCGTTCCAAGCAGCGTGCGGTGGTCGAGGCCAAGGTCAGCGGTCGTGTGCTCGAGTACACGGCCACCCCCGGCACGCGCGTGCAGCGCGGCGACCTGCTCGCCCGCCTCGATGTCCAGGAAATCCAGGCCCGGGTCGATCAGGCCCGCGCGCTCTTCGATCAGGCGCGGCGCGACTTCGACCGGCAGAAACAGCTCATCACCAGCAACGCCACCACCCGCCAGGAGTATGAGGCCGCCGAAGCGCGGGTGAAGGTCGCCACCGCCGGCCTGACCGAGGCGGAGACGATGCTCGGTTATGCCAGCGTCAGCGCGCCCTTCGACGGGGTGGTCACGCGCAAGCTCGCCGACGTTGGCGACCTCGCCATGCCGGGCAAGCCGCTGCTCGAAATCGAATCGCCCACCGCCCTGCGCTTTGAGGCCGACCTGCCCGAGGCCATCCTCGACCGCGTGCAACTCGGCGCCAAGCTGCCGGTGCGCCTGAGCAAGACTGTCGAGGGCACCGTCAGCGAGATCTCGCCGGTGGCCGACCCGGTCAGCCGCACCTTCCTGGTCAAACTCGACCTGCCGCCGATCGACGGCCTGCGCACCGGCCAGTTCGGTCGCGTGTCGGTGCCGGTGGCGGAAACCCAACTGCTGCTGGTGCCGCGCGAAGCCGTCCTCAAACGCGGCCAGATGGAACTGGTCTTTGTCGCCCGCGACAACACCGCCGTCCTGCGCCTGGTGAAGACCGGCAAAAGCCTCGACGGCCGCATCGAGATCCTCTCCGGCCTCGAAGCGGGAGACGCGGTGGTCGTCAGCGACACCGCCCGCCTGATCGACGGCCAACCCGTGACCCCGCAGCCATGAGCGAGACCCCCAACGCCGCCCACCTCGGCATCGCCGGTCGCATCGCCGCGACCTTCATCGACTCGAAGCTGACCCCGCTCATCGTCATCGCCTCGGTCCTGCTTGGCGCAGCCGCCGTCGTGCTGCTGCCGCGCGAGGAGGAGCCGCAGATCAAGGTGCCGATGATCGATGTCATGGTCGCCATGCCCGGCTCCACCGCCAAGGAGATCGAGGAGCGCGCCACCCGCCCCATGGAAAAGCTGCTCTGGGAAGTGCCTGGCGTGGAGTACCTGTACAGCACCTCGCGCGACAGCGAGAGCCTGGTCATCGTGCGTTTCAAGGTCGGCGAGGATCCCGAGCGCAGCCTGGTCAAGGTCAGCGAAAAACTGCGCGCCAACTTCGACCGCATCCCGATGGGCGTCAGCCCGCCGATGATCAAGCCGAAGAGCATCGATGACGTGCCGATCCTTGCGCTCACCTTCCACAGTCGCCGCTACGATCCCCTGACCCTGCGCCGCCTGGCCGCGCAGGTCGACGAGGCCGTCAAGCAGGTGCCACTGGTGGCGGAAACCACCCTCATCGGCGGCTCGCGCCGCGCGGTGCGTGTGCTGCTCGATCCCGTCAAACTGGCCAGCCGCAACCTCAGCCCGGCCGGCCTGGTGCCGATGCTGCAGCAGGCGAACCGCCAGTTCCGCGCCGGCGGCCTGACCACCGGCAACGCGGAGGTGCTGGTCGAAACCGGCGCCTTCCTCACCTCAGCCGAGGAGGTCGGCAACGTCGTTGTCGGCACCTTCAGCGGTCGCCCGGTCTACCTGCGCGAAGTCGCCGACATCGTCGACGGCGGCGAGGAACCCTCGCAGTACGTCTTCTTCGGTCATGGCGCAGCCGCGCTTGCCAAAACGCAGCATGAAGCCCCCAACAGCACGCCGTCTTCAAGCCTTCCAGCTTCAGCAGGCGATGAACCCGCCGTCACCCTCAGCCTCGCCAAACGCCCCGGTGCCAACGCCATCACCGTCGCCGAGGCCGTGCTGCAAAAGGTCGACACCCTCAAGGGCAACCTGATCCCCGCCGACGTCGAGGTCAGCATCACCCGTCACTACGGCGAGACGGCGGCGGAAAAATCCGATGAACTGCTGCTGCACATGGGCATCGCCGTGTTCAGCGTCGCCATCCTGATCTGGCTGACCCTCGGCTGGCGCGAAAGCGGCATCGTCGCCGTGGCCATCCCGGCGACGCTGGCCCTGACCCTGCTGGTGTTTTACCTCTACGGCTTCACCCTCAACCGCATCACCCTCTTCGCCCTCATCTTCAGCATCGGCATCCTGGTCGATGACGCGATCGTGGTCGTCGAAAACATCGTCCGCCACTTCCACCTGCCGCACAACCAGGGCCGCAACTGGAGCCGCATCGCCGTCGAGGCGGTGGGCGAGGTCGGCAACCCGACCATCCTCGCCACCTTCGCGGTCATCGCCGCGGTCCTGCCCATGGCCTTCGTCGGCGGCCTCATGGGCCCCTACATGCGCCCCATCCCGATCGGCGCCAGCGCCGCGATGTTCTGGTCGCTGCTGATCGCCTTTGTGGTGACGCCGTGGGCGTCGATTCGCATGCTGGGGTGGTTTCGGCGGACGGATCGGACAAGTCGGACGGGTGAGACGGATCCCACGCCCCAGATCCACCACGCCAGCGAGCATCCCGAGGACTTTTTCACCCGGCTCTACCGCCGGGTCATGGGGCCGCTGCTGCATCACACGGGCTGGCGCTGGACCTTCCTGCTCGGCATCACCGCGCTGCTGCTCGGCAGCATGGCCACGGTCGGGCTCGGCTGGGTGAAGGTGAAGATGCTGCCCTTCGACAACAAATCGGAGTTCCAGGTCATCCTCAACATGCCCGAGGGTTCGTCGCTGGAAAAGACCGCCGCGGTCGCCCGCGAGATGGCCGCAGCCATCCGCACGGAACCGGAGGTCACCGACTACCAGATCTACGCCGGCGTCGCCTCGCCCTACAACTTCAACGGCCTGGTCCGCCACTACTTCATGCGCCGCGGCGCCAGCGTCGCCGACCTACAGATCAACCTGGTGCCCAAGCACGCGCGCAGCGCCCAGAGCCACGACATCGCCAAGCGCGTGCGCCCGGCCGTCGCCGCCATCGCCGCACGCCACAACGCCCGCGTCGCCATCGCCGAGGTGCCGCCCGGCCCGCCGGTCCTGCAGACCCTGGTCGCCGAGATCTACGGCCCCGATGACGCCTCGCGCCTGAAACTCGCCGAGGCGGTGCGCGACCTCTTCAAGGCGACGCCGGGCGTGGTCGATGTCGACTGGTACGTCGAGGCCGACCAGAAGAAGGCGCGCTTTGTCATCGACAAGGAAAAGGCCGCCCTGCACGGCATCAGCGCCGCGACGATCTCGCAGACCCTGAAGATCGCGGTCGATGGCGAAAGCGTCGATCTGCTGCACCAGCCCGCCGAGAAGGAGGACGTGCCGATCCGCCTGGAACTGCCGCGCGCCGCCAAAACCGCGCCCGAGGAGCTGCTGGCCCTGCGCGTGCGCTCCGGCGACGCCAACTTCCTGCCCGAACCCGGTGCCGCCGGCGCACCGCTCGTGCCGCTGCGCGAGCTGGTGAAGGTCGAGCATGTCACCGTCGAAAAGAGCCGCTACCACAAGAACCTCATGCCGGTGACCTACGTCATTGGCGATGTCGCCGGCGTGGTCGAAAGCCCCGTCTATGCCATCCTGCAGATGAACGAGGCCTTGAAGAAGCTCGACACCCGCGCCTTTGGCGGCAGCGGCGCAGAATTAAAAATCCTCAATGCCTCCATGCCGTTCAGCGATGCCGAACCGGCGATGAAGTGGGACGGCGAATGGCACATCACGATCGAGGTCTTCCGCGACCTCGGCGCCGCCTTTGGCGCCTGCCTCATCCTCATCTACGTGCTCATGGTCGGCTGGTTCCGCAGCTTCCTGACACCGGTCATCGTCATGGTCGCCATCCCCTTCTCGCTGGTCGGCATCCTGCCCGCGCACGGCCTGATGGACGCCTTCTTCAGTGCCACCAGCATGATCGGCTTCATGGCCGGCGGCGGCATCGTCGTGCGCAACTCGATCATCCTCGTCGACTTCATCGAGCTGCGCCTGCGCGAGGGCATGCCGCTCGACGAGGCGGTGATCGACGCCGGCGCCGTGCGCTTCCGGCCCATGCTGCTCACCGCCATGGCCGTCGTCGTTGGTGCCGCGGTCATCCTCGCCGACCCGATCTTCCAGGGCCTCGCCATCGCCCTCATGGCCGGCGAGATCGCCAGCCTGCTGATCAGTCGCATGGCCGTGCCCGTGCTCTACTTCATGGCCAACCGCCGCGCCCAGCCATGAGCCGTCCCCTGCTCTTCATTACCCTCGGTGCCGTGCTCGGTGGCCTCTTCGGCCACTTCAACGCCTGCCGCAGCGGCGCCTGTCCGCTGACCGCCACGTGGTGGCGGGGTGCCCTGTATGGGGCATTTCTCGGCCTGCTCTACGCCGGCGCCTCCCGCGCCTGACCCCACGACACAAAAAAAGCGGCATCCCGTCGCCGGGATGCCGCCAAAGTCAGGCTGTTGGCAGGTCTTAGTAGCGACCACCGCCGCCGCCGTAGCCGCCACGGCCACCACGGCCGCCGCCACCACCGCCGCCGCCGCCGTAACCACCACGGCCGCCGCCACCACCACCGCCGCCGCCGTAGGCCGGGCGATCTTCCTTCGGACGGGCTTCGTTGATCGTCAGATTGCGACCGCCGTACTCCTGTTCGTTGAGACCCTTGATGGCCTCGTTCATGGCCATGGCGCTGTCCATGGTGACGAAGGCAAAGCCGCGCGGGCGGCCGGATTCGCGGTCCATCGGCAGATAGACTTCAGTAACGGTGCCGTAGTCGGAGAAGAGCGTGCGGACGTCGTCTTCGGTGGCATTGAAGGGCAGGTTGCCCACATACATTTTCGTGTTCATTAGCTTGGATAAAGCAAGCACCGCGGGGGCCTGCATAAGCTCCGTTATCGGATTTCAGAACACCAAAGAATCAACCTGATGAACAACTTAATTTAGCCTTTATCAGGTTAACTTGCTAATGCCAGCATCGTCCCCTTTGAGGAGAACGCAAACCTTATTTGGCAAAAACGTCCGCCGGCGCCGTCGACGGCGTCGCCAGCAGCTCGGCCGGGGCCGCTTCCAGGCGCGAACGCAGCCGCTCGGGGATTGGCACGGCCTTCATGCGACCACTCACCGCGTCGCGCTGCACGCAGGCGGCGACAATGACACCCTCGGCCGCCAGGCTGCCATCGAGCTTCCAGAAGCGCACGCGGTGGCGCAGGGTGCGCGCGCGCACCTCCTCGATGAGCAGTTCCATGACGAACTCCTCCTCGAAATGCAGCGGCGCCCGGAAGTCGCAGGCGACATGCACCCGCGGCCAGCCCACCCGGTCCGCCGGCGCCACCTCGTTGTGACCGTCCCAGATCGACATCCCCAGGACTCGAAACAGGTCGTGCTCCACCCGTTCCATGTAGCGGAAGAAGTTGGAGAAATGCACGATGCCGGCCATGTCCGTGTCGGCGAACTGGACGCGGTCGCGAAGCAGGTGGCGGTGACTCATGCCCGACTATGCACCGCGGACACCGGCGCGCGCCAGCGATTTGTGGTCGCGGCGGTGCTTGCGCGACCCGCATCGCCCGCCAGACTGCGCGGGTGAACGCCGTAACCCCCGAACTGCTCGACCAACTCCGCGCCCTGCTCTCGCCCGATCGTGTCCTGACCCGCGACGAGGATGTCCTGCCCTACGGCTTCGACGGCACCGCGGCGATCAAGCAGCGGCCCGGCGCGGTCGTTTTCCCGCTGACCACCGAGGAAGTCGCCGGCTGCGTGTGCGCCGCACGCGAAGCCGCCGTGCCCGTGGTGACACGCGGCTCCGGCACCGGTCTCAGTGGCGGCAGCGTTCCCCTGCCCGGCTGCCTCGTGCTCTGCCTGGCGCGCATGGACAAGCTGCTGGAGATCGATGAAAAGAACCTCACCCTGCACGCCCAGTGTGGTGTCATCACCAAGGAGATCGACGATGCCGCCGCCGCCGTCGGACAGTTCTACCCGCCCGATCCCGGTTCGATGAAGATCAGCACCATTGGTGGCAACGTCGCCGAGAACTCCGGCGGCCTGCGCGGCCTGAAGTACGGGGTCACCCGCGACTACGTCATGGGCCTGCGCGTCGTCCTGCCCGACGGCACCGCCACCTGGCTCGGCAACAAGTGCGTCAAGGACGTCGCCGGCTACTCGATGAAGGACCTCTTTGTCGGCAGCGAGGGCACGCTCGGCATCATCACCGAGCTGACGCTGCGGCTGATCCCTGCACAACCGCCGGCGTCGACCGTGGTCGCGTCGTTCCCCTCCGTAGAGTCCGCGGCCGACGCCGTCCTGGCGAT
>JAEYYS010000174.1 GCA_023428335.1 Verrucomicrobiota bacterium
GTCCAGCACCAGGCGCGCGGCGCCGGCGACGGTTTGCGCGGCGAGCCGCAGGGCGGCGGCGCGCGGCAGGCCCATGAGCACACCGCCGTCGGCGAGCGCTTCAATGACGGTGAACACGTAGGCCGGACCGCTGCCGCTGAGGCCGGTGACAGCGTCGAGCAGATTTTCCGACACCTCATCGACGGTGCCGACGCTGCCGAGGATCTTCGTTGCCAGGGTGCGGTCCTTGGCGGTGGCGCGGCTGCCGGCGGCAAAGGCGGCGGCACCGGCGCCGACCAAGGCAGGGGTGTTCGGCATGGCGCGGATGACCCGGGCGTTGCTGCCGAGCCAGGATTCGAGGTCGGCCAAGCTGACGCCGGCGGCGATGCTGAGGTAGAGGCGGCTGCCCTTGAGACCGGCGAGCGATTCGCAGAGCGGGCGCAGGTCGCCGGGTTTGACGGCGAGCAGAACGACGTCGGCGGCGGCGGCGGCGGCTTCCGGGCTGGCGCAGCGCGCCTTGCAGGCCAGGCTTTTTTTCAGGCCTTCGGCCGCGGCGGGCACGACATCGCTGAGGGTGGCGGTCAGCGCCGTTTTGCCGAGCGACTGTTCCACGCCGCGCAGCAGCGCGCCGCCCATTTTGCCGCAACCGATGAGGCCGATGTTCAACATGCTGCCATCGTGGCGGGCAGAGGCCGGCAGTGCAAGCGGATTGGCAGGGCGGAGAGCGGAGAGGCTCTGAACGCCACGCTCTACGTCTTGCCGAGCCAGAGCATGCGCAGGCCGAAGATGAGCAGGACGGCGCCGAAGACGCGGGTCAGGGTTTCGTTGCCGAGGGCGCGCATCCAGCCGGAGCCGAAGTAGGCGAAGATCGAGGCGGAGATGGCGGTGACGGCGGTGACGCGCCAGTCGACCAGGCCGTGGCGGGCGTTCTGGGTGGTGGCCATCAGGGCGGTGGGGATGATGATGGCGAGGCTGGTGGCGACCGCGGTTTTCTGCGGCAGGCCGAGCAGGGTGACGAAGGCGGGCACCATGACGACGCCGCCGCCGACGCCCAGAGCGCGGCGACGACTCCGCTGAGCACGCCGATGGCGAGGCTGGTGAGGAGGAGGGCGGCGGTCACGGCGGGCGGGTTTATTTGCCGACGCGATAGAGGCCGCCGTTCCAGTCGAGCACGATCAGTTCGCCCTGGGCATCGGCGCAGAAGGCGGTGGGCTTGACGTGGACCATGGGCTTCTTTTTCGGGTCGGTGGCCGGGGTCTGCGGGCTGGTGTAGAGCAGGTCGTTCTTCTGCACCTTGCCGTCGTCGCCGACGTGCAGGCCCCAGATCTTGCCGAGGACAAAGTCGCCGTACACATAGGCGCCGGCGAGTTCCGGGGCGGCCTTGCCGGTGTAGGTGATGCCGCCGGTGATGCTGAGGCCGTCGCCGTGGTGGTATTCGTGGATCGGATCGATCAGTTGGGTGCCCTCGGGAGCGGCGTCGGTGCGCAGCGGGAAGGAGCGGGCGCCCTCGCGGAAGCTCCAGCCGTAGTTGCCGCCCTTGGTGATCCAGTTGATTTCCTCCCAGAGGTCCTGGCCGACGTCGGCGACCCAGAAGCGGCCCTTGCTGTCGAAGTGCATGCCCCAGGGGTTGCGCAGGCCGTAGGCATAGATCTGCGGCAGGGCGTTGATGCCGTCGGCGAAGGGGTTGTCGGCGGGGATGCCGTAGCGGCCGTGGTCGCGGCCGTCGACGTCGATGCGCAGGATCTTGCCGACCAGCACCGCGTTGAGCTGGGCCATCTTCAGTTCGTCGTTGCGACGGGAGGTGTCGCCGACGCCGATGTAGAGGAAGCCATCGGGACCGAACAGGATGTTGCCGCCGTGGTGGTTCCAGTTGACCAGCGGGATCTCGAGCAGCACGCGCTCGCTGGCTTCATCAGCCTTGTCCGCGTCGCCGGCACTGACCTTCATTTCGCTGACGACGAGGCGCTTCGGCTTCTGCTGGGTGTAGGCCAGGTAAAACAGGCCGTTGCTCTTGAACTTCGGGTGGAAGGCGAGGCCGTTGAGGCCCTCCTCGAACTTGCCGTTGGCCGCCTCCATGCCGCGACTGCTGAGGTCGAGGAAAGTCTTGGCGGCACCGCCGGCCTGCTTCGGCAGGATCAGGATCTGGCCGCGCTGCAGGGCCAGGAACTCGCGGCTGCTGCCGTCGTCGGGCACCACCAGGGCCACCGGGAAGGGGGTCTCCAGGGTTTCGTGGACGCGGGTCAGCCGGATCGTGTCGGCGGCCTGCAGGGCGGAGCCGAGGAACAGGGCGGCGGCGAGGGGGAGGAGCGATTTCATGCGGGTCGGAGGATGGGCCGGATGGGCGGCGGTGAAAAGTCCCAAACGCCGCTGCCGGCACTTTTCCTTCGCCGCACCTGGCTCACGCCTGTTCCTGAGACGGCAGCGGGGTGGTGGAGGGGGCGTCGGTCGCCGGTTCGGTGCCGGGGGCGGCCATGTCGAAGACGTGGGTGGCGGCGATGCCGACTTCATCCGAGACGTGCTCGGTCTTGCGAAAGCGCTTTTCGCCGTCGCTGTTGCGCTGGACCAGCCGGCGCAGGCGCTCCTCGTCGGGGCAGCGCAGGCGCAGCACGACATCGCAGCGGTCGAGCCGGCGTTGCGGGGTGGCGCCGACGTAGATGACGAGCTGGCGGCCGCGCAGCCAGGGCTGGAAGGGCTTCAGGTTGTCGCGGTCGCGCGAGTGAAATTTCACGCGCTTGCGGAAGAACCACAGGACCGGCACCGACAGCACGCCGTCGTCGATGACGCAGATGCGCCGGGGCGGGATGCCGGGCAGGCCCTCTTTGCGGATGAGTTTCGCCAGCGTGCTCTTGCCGGCACCCGGTTTGCCGCAGATGCACAGCAGGGCCGGCCGGTTGACGCTGCCGATGCGGTCGCACACCTCGCCCAGCACCTGCCGCCAGTTGTCATGGCGCAGGGAGACAGCCGGCACGGGAGCGTCGCTCATGTGACATCTTTGCCATCTGCCGACCCGCTGTCAAATCGCCTCGCCCCCGCGGTCGCCCCGGCAAAAACCATTCGCATGCGCGCTTTCGCCCGCTATCCTCGCTACCCCTATGCTCCAAGCCGGAATCGTCGGTTTGCCCAACGTGGGCAAGTCCACCCTCTTCAACGCCGTCACCCGCACCCGCAAGGCGGAGGCGGCCAACTACCCCTTCTGCACCATCGAACCCAACCAGGGGGTCGTGGTCGTGCCCGATGAGCGCCTGGCCGTGCTGTCGAAAATCAGCGGTTCGCAGAAACTGGTGCCGGCGGCGATCGAGTTCGTCGACATCGCCGGTTTGGTGAAGGGCGCCAGCCAGGGCGAAGGCCTGGGCAACAAGTTCCTCAGCCACATCCGCGAGGTCGACGCCATCGTGCACGTCGTGCGCTGCTTTGAGAGCGGCGACATCACCCACGTCGACGGCAGCGTCGATCCGATCCGCGACATCGAGGTCATCAACACCGAACTCATCCTCGCCGATCTGGAGGCGATCCAGCGCCGCAAGGAGCGCTGCGAGAAAAAGGCGCGCAGTGGCGACAAGGAGGCCAAGGCCGAAATTGCCCTGTGCGAAAAGCTGCTGCCGCACCTCGATGAGATGAAGCCGGCCGTCACCGCCGACCTGAGCGACGACGAGCGCAAGCTGCTGAAGTCGTTTTTCCTGCTCAGCTCGAAGCCCTGCATCTACGCCTGCAACGTCGCCGAGGCCGATCTCGCCTCCGCCTCCAAGGCGCCGGACCAGCACCCGATGGTCGCCAAGGTGCGCGAGTACGCCCGCCAGGCCCACGCGGCCAGCGCCTGCGTGGTCAGCGCGGCGATTGAGAACGAACTCGTCGATCTGCCCGAAGAGGACGCCCGCGCCTACCTGGCCGACCTCGGTGTCGAGGACAGCGGCGTCAACCAGCTCATCAAGAACGTCTACGCGTTGCTCGGTCTGCAGACCTACCTGACCACTGGCGAGAAAGAGACGCGCGCCTGGACGATCACCCAGGGCATGAAGGCTCCGCAGGCCGCCGGCGTCATCCATGGCGACTTCGAGCGCGGCTTCATCGCCGCCCAGGTCGTCAGCTTCGAGGACCTCGTTGCCTGCGGCTCCGAGGCCAAGGCGCGCGAGGCCGGCAAGCTGCGCATCGAGGGCAAGGAGTACGTCATGCGCGACGGCGACGTCGTCGAGTGGCGCTTCAACGTCTGATCCGACGCTCCGGTTTGGACTGACCCGCCTGGCAACAGGTGGTCAGGCCAAAATGTCCCTGGCCACCTCGCCGTGCACATCGGTGAGGCGGAAGTTGCGACCCGAGTAGCGGTAGGTGAGGCGTTCGTGATGGAGGCCGAGCAGGTGCAGGATCGTCGCATGCAGGTCGTGCGTGGTCAGGAGGCCGGCCTCGGCGGTGTCGCCCATGGGATCGGTGCTGCCATAAGTGAAGCCGCCTTTCACGCCGCCGCCGGCCATCCACATCGTGTAGCCGCGACCGTTGTGGCCGCGGCCATTGTAGGGTTCGTTGTCGTAGCCGGAACCGCGACCGAACTCGCCGCCCCAGAGAATGAGGGTGTCCTTGAGCATGTCGCGTTGCTTCAGATCGGCGATGAGGCCGGCGATCGGGCGATCCACGGCGGTGCACTGGCGTTCCAGCCCCTGGCGCAGCTGCTGGTGATGATCCCAGCCGGGACTGGTGAGCTGGATGAAGCGCACGCCCTTTTCCGCGAGCCGGCGCGCCATCAGGCACTGCGTGCCAAAGCGCTCGGTGTCGCCGTGGTCGAGGCCGTAGAGCGCGCGGATGTGGGCCGGTTCCCGGTCGAGATCGAGCACGTCGGGCACGCTGGTCTGCATCCGGTAGGCCAGTTCGTAGCTCTGAATAATGCCTTCGAGTTCGGGATTGCCCGGATCGCCCGTGAGCAGCCTGCGATTGGCTTTTTGAATGAATTCGATCTGCCGCCGCTGCTGGGCGTCGCTGAGGCGGCCGTTCGAGAGATCGGGAACGCCGCCGCCGGTGCTGCTGAGGCGCGTGCCCTGAAAGCTCGCGGGCAAAAACGCCGAGCCGTAGTTCATCGCGCCGCCGTTGTCGGCGGCGGGGTTGATCGTCACAAAGCCCGGCAGATCCTCGGCCTCGGTGCCGAGGCCGTACACGATCCAGGCGCCCATGGAAGGTCGCACAAAGGTCTCGCTGCCGATGTGCAATGCCACGGTCGCCATCTGATGGGCGTTCGTGCGCGTCTGCATGCCGTTGAGCAGGCACAGCTCGTCGGCGTGTTTCGAGAGTTCGGGAAACGCGTCGGAAATCATCAGGCCACTCTGGCCGCGCGGTTTGAAGTCGAAGACACTGCCGGTGTACTTGGCGAGCCCCTGCTGCTGGGCCTTCCGCAGTTCCGGTTTGTCATCAAAGGTGTCCAGATGGCTGGGTCCGCCCTGCATGAACAGAAAGATCACGCGCTTGGCGCGTGGCTCGAAGTGCGGCGGTTTGGGGGCGAGCGGATGGCTCGTCTTGGCCGGTGCCGCCGCCTGCGCCCACTGCGGATGCAGGGCGTTGAAGGCCAGCCAGCCGAAGCCTGCGCTGGTGGATTGGAGAAGCGTGCGGCGGGTGGTCATGAGGGTTGAGGTTGGAAGGATTCAAGCGCACTCATCCCTTCAAAACACATAGCGAAACTCCGCCGTGCCCAGGAGAGCCTGCGTCAGCGTTTGGGGATCCAGTTCCCGTGCGTCGGCGCTTTCCTCAGGGGTGGGCTCGCGGCCGAGGATGAGCTTGTAGATGGCGTTCGTGTCGTTTCCGGCCTTGTCGGCGATGCTGGCGGCGATGTCGGCGACGAAGGGGTTGTTGAGGAAGAACAGGGCCTGCTGGGGTGAGGTGGTGACCTCGCGCCGGCCCTGGATCTGGGTGGGGCCGGGGAAGTCGAAGGTGCTGAAGAGATCGGGCAGGTTGTCGCGCACCACCGGCAGGTAGATCGTGCGATACGGCTCCCCGATGTCGAGCAGGCCGCGGGTGACGCCGTGGCGACCCTTGCCACCGGTGCCGGCGACCTGGATGCCTGCGGGGCGGTCGATGCTGAGTTGGCCGGCGAGCTGCAGCAGCGTGTCGCGCAGGGGTTCCAATTCGAGGCGCTTCGGGTTTTGGCGCCAGCGCAGTTGGTTGCCCGCATCGGGATGCTCGGGATTGCCGGTGGTGGCGAGCCGATAGGTCCGGCTGAGCATCATCTCGCGGATCATTTGCTTCACGCTCCAGCCGTTCGTGACGAACCGGATGGCGAGGTGGTCGAGCAGTTCGGGGTGGCTTGGATCAGCACCGGTGATGCCGAAATCGTCGGGCGTGCGCACGAGGCCTTCGCCGAAGAGATGCTGCCAGAGGCGGTTCACCATGACGCGCGAGGTGAGCGGATGCGTGGGCTGCGTCAGCCATTGGGCGAATTCGAGGCGGCCGGAGCTCTGCGCGGGCACCTTCGGCATCGGCGGCAGGACGGGGAGTTTCATTTCTCCGCGCGGCGGGGCTTCGCCACGCTCGTGCGGATCGCCGCCAAGAGCGATGGCGCAATCGCGCAGCTCGCCCTCGATGACACCCATGCAGAAGTGTGGATCGTGGTCGTAACGGATCGTTTGCTTCGGATTGCCGAGCTCGCGGATGTCGTCCATCGAGTGGATGCCGGCAGGCAGCTTCTGCGGCGGTCCGACAGCTTCATGGAGTTCGGTGGGCAGATCGACGAGGGCCTCGGGGCTGACGTAACCGCCGGCGACACCGTCGTTGCGGTTGGGGGTGCCGCTGAGCGTGCGACTGCTGTAGAAGATGCCGGCGAGCGCGTAGTAATCGCGCTGCGTGACCGGCTCGGTCTTGTGATCGTGGCAGCGCGCGCAGGCGAGGGTGAGGCCGAGAAAGGCGCGCCCGACGACGTCGATCTGGTCATCGACCTGATCGAGGCGGTGCTGCTCGTCATCGCCCTCTTGAAGGTTCATGCTGCCGAGCGCGAGCATGCCGGTGCCGACGATTTGATCGCGGCGCCGCAGCACGCTGGTGGCCGGTAACAAATCGCCCGCGATCTGCTCGGCGACAAAGCGGTGATAGGGTTTGTCTTCGTTGAAGGAATCGATCACCCAGTCGCGGTAGCGGGCGGCATAGAGAAACGGCGCATTCCAGACGCGGCCGACGCTGTCCGCGTAGCGCACGACATCGAGCCAGTGCCGCGCCCAGCGCTCGCCAAAGCGTTCGGAGTCCAGGAAGGCATCGACGACTTTGGCAAAGGCGATGTCATCGGTGGAAGGGTCGCGCAGGAAGGCCTCGACTTCAGCCTGCGAGGGCGGCAGGCCGCGCAGGTCGAAGGAGGCGCGGCGGATAAGCGTCGCGCGCGGGGCATCGGCAATCGGGCGAAGGTTCTCCTTTTCGAGGCGGGCGAGGATGAAGCGGTCGAGGTCGTCCTTTGGCCAGGAGGCATCCCGCGGTGTTGGGATGGCCGGACGCCGGAGTGGAAGGTAGGACCAGGGCGTGGGGTTGGCGTTGTTGTCGGCAGCAAAGCTGCTGACTCCAAGCAGGAGCACCGCAGAGAGGCGAAGAGCGCAGAGAGAAAGCGATGGCGCCATGACCTTGGCTCAGTTTGTGGGATTCACGATTCCTTGCGCCTTCAGCCAACTGCTGAGGGCCCGGACGTTCTGGACAAAATCGAGGCTGTAAAGCACGCCACCGGCGGGCTGGATTTTCTTGCCGTTGGCGTCGCGCATCCAGCCGCGTTCGGCGTCGGTGACCGGCCAGGAGCCGTCGGCGGCCTGTTCCTTCAGAATCGTGGCGATGTCGGTGTCGGTGGGGGGCGAAGACCAGCGTTCTTTTTCGGTGCGCGGGAAGGTGACGGACTCGCCGCGGGCGATGCGGCTGCCGGTGGCCTGCAGGGCGTCGAGTTCGCTGTCCCACACCCAGCCGTAATTCGAGGAGGCCTTTTTGTCGGAGTAGGTCAGTTCGAAGCCCTTGCCGCCCGGGCCGCGCTCAAAGTAGAGCGGCTGGTTCGTCTGCAGCTCGTAGAAGCGGGCCAGCTTGTTGCCGGGCAGCAGCACGCTGCGCAGGTAGGTGATGGATTTGGCGACCGGGGGCAGGTATTTTTTGTCGCCGGTGGCGGCGGCGAGTTTCAGCAGCGCCCACATGGCCGACTGGCTTTCGCGACCGCTGATGGCGGTGGGCTCAAACTGCCGGCTCCACACGGGTTGCATATCGGCATTGTACTGCTGGGCCCAGGCAGGCTGCGGGTCGGGCATTTGCGCGAGCAGCAGGAAATCGCCGGCGCGTTTGGCCGCCTCGAGGTATTGGGGATCGCCGCGCAACTGCCAGGCGAGGAGCAGGGTGCTCATGAGGGTGGCGTGGGTGTTGTCATTGAGCACGTAGCAACCGGAAAAGTCCTTCGGCCACTGGCGCGGCCAGTCGGCGGGATAGTTGCCGGGCTTGACGGGATATTTTTCGACGGGTGGTGGCGACGTCGGATGTTCGTCGAAATTCGCGCTCCAGCCGCCGGCGGGATACTGGGTGAGCAGGATCGTCTGCAGGGCGAAATCGGTGGCCTCCTTGATCTCAGCGTCCCTGCCGCCGAGCGCGTGATCGACGCGCACGAGCAGGCGGGTGGCGGCCTGTGAGACATCGTCGTCATACGTGGAGTAGTTGTTCTTTTCCTGCCGGCGCCAGTTATGCCAGCCGGCCTCGCGACTGGCGGTCTGGGGACGGGGGATGAGCCTGCCATCCGCCTCGCGACGGTAGAGTTTCGCGGCGCGGCCCGCGGCATCGAAGTGTCCCGAGTAATCCCAGCCGCCCGAGGCCAGTTGGGTGCGCGCCAGACAGCGGGCCGCGTCGACGGCGGCTTGCAGGCAGGCCGCGTCCTTCGTGGCCTCGTAGGCATTGAGCATGGCCATGCCCACGGCCGGCGTACCCGGTGGCTGAATCCAGACCGTGTCGGGACCGGGAATGCCCTCGGCTTCACGCAGTTGGAAGTCGGCGCTGTAGCGATAGACGTAGCCGCCGTGGGTCGCGGCGTTCGCGTGGTAGAAGCCAACAGCCTTGACCATGGCGGCGGTGACTTCGGCGGGGGTGGCTGCCGGCGCGAGCGATGGCAGGGCGAGGACGGCGAGCAGTAGAGCGGAGGAGCGCATGAGGAGCGGCATGGGGTCTCACGCCAAGGCACCAAGGCGCCAAGGGGATGAGTAGGTGGAAGCTTGGCGCTTCGTGTAAAAACTGTGTGTCCGACAGCGCGGAGGGAGCTCTACTCCGCCTTGATGCCGACGTTCCTGTTGCCGTTGTCGCGGACGGCATCGACGACGTTGTGCAGGGCTTTCAGGGGGATGTCGCCATCGCCGCTGACCTCGACGCGGGCGCCGGGATGCTTGGGCAGGAATTGGCTGAGGAAGCCGCGCAGGCGGTTCATGGGGACTTTTTCACCGCCGATGACCACGGTGTCGCCGCCTGCAGTGACATGCAGGACGAGGACTTCGCCGTCGGCGCGTCGGGCCTCCGCCTCCGGGCTGGGCCGGCGGCCGATTTCGGCTGAGGGCTTGCCGCTGTCGCGTTCGCCGGTGCGGGGTTTGTCACCGTCTCGCGGACCGGTCTTGGGACGGTCGCCATCACGGGGCCCGGTGCGGGGTTGGTCACCGTCACGGGGGCCGGGTTTATTCCCACTCTCACGGTCTTTTAACCTGGGGTTTGCGTCGGACCTGTCGGACCTTTCGGACCGGTCCGACGGCTTCGTGGCAGCGCCTGCGCGGATTTTCGGCGGCACTTCCTTTTCGGCGGCGCGGGCGGTGGTGAAGGCGTAGCCGGCCAGCACGCTGAGCGTGAGAACAAGCAGGACCTGAAGCGCGGGTTGGCGGCGGGTTGGGGTGGTGATCATGAGCAGGCGTTGGCGCAGGGTGGGGTGGTGGCGCACACAGGGAGCCAGTCCTGCCAGGCTCGGCGGTGCGGAAAAGCTTTCCTGGATGCGCAGCAGGGTACGGCCGTAGTCGAGACGCTCGCTGGGTGCGAGCCTTGCCAACGCACCGGCATCACAGCGAAGTTCACGGTCGGCCTGGAAGCGGTCGACCACGAACCAGACCAGCGGATTGAACCAGTGCAGCGCCTGCACGACCGTGGCGACCCAGTTCCAGAAAACGTCGCGGTGGCGGATGTGCAGCAGTTCGTGCAGCAGGACGTGCCGCAGGCTGCGGTCGGTGAAACGCGAGGCCCAGTCGCGGGGCAGCAGCAGGGTCGGCTGGCGCAGCCCGACCAGCGCCGGGGTGCTGCCGGGTGCGGTGAGATGAATCCGCGGCGTGGCGACGCCCGCCTGGGCGGCAAGTTGGCTGAGCAAGCCGATCAGCTTCGGGTCGTCGGCGAGCGGGCATGTGGCAAGCTGGCGCTGGAAACGTCGCTGGCCGAGCAGGGCGATCC
>JAEYYS010000188.1 GCA_023428335.1 Verrucomicrobiota bacterium
CCTTGGCGAGGGGCATACACCCGATCCCATCCCGAACTCGGCCGTGAAAACCCTCAGCGCCAATGGTACTTCGTCTCAAGACGCGGAAGAGTAGGTCGCCGCCAGGCCTACAAAGAACGCTCGCAAACATAGCCTCTTCACAGATGCGCCCTCCGGCGAAAGCCGGAGGGCGTTACGCTTTACGCGGGGTGGCGCAGCCCGGTAGCTCGTCAGGCTCATAACCTGAAGGTCACAGGTTCAAATCCTGTCCCCGCTACCAATTTTAAATCCCTGAGCCTCAACAGCTCAGGGATTTTTTGTGGGTGCATGGTAGGGATGGACGAAAGGGACATTCTGGACCGTCTGGACGGGTCAAATCCACGGGTGGCGCTAGAGGCTTGCAGGAGCTGAGGCCCCAGCGCAAGCTGGGGGCGCCATGGCCGCCGCCCCCAATCCGACGCAGCCGGGGGAGAGCTTGCACAGCTTGCTGCTCGGGCTCTGCCGCCAGGCGCGGGCCGATCTGCGGCGGCTGCCGTCTCAGCCGGAATCGGCGGTGCATGCCCTGCGCGTGCGCATGAAAAAGCTGCGCGCGGTGCTGCGCCTGGCGGCGCCGGTGTTGTCGGAGAAGGCCCTGCGACCGCTGCGAGTCGAGGCCAGGGCCATTCGTCAGGTCTTCAGCACCTGTCGTGATGCCGAGGTGGCGCTTCGCCTGGCCGCCAAGCTGGCCGAGCAGGCCGGGGTGGCGCCGCTCAAGTTGCTCCTGCCAGCGCTGGAACCACTGCCTGCCGCATCGATGGAGGAGGTCTGCCGACATCTGCGCCATTTGGAAACCCGGCTGGCGGATCTGTCGCTGGCGTCGTTGACCCCGGACCAACTGCGCGCGGTTTGGCTGGCGCAGTACCGTCGCTGCCGCCGTCTGTGCCGGCGCTGCCATCGCGATCCGCGTCCGGAAGAGCTGCATGCCTGGCGCAAGCGGGTCAAAGAGCTTGAGCACCTCGGCCTCGCGCTCGTCGCATTGCGGGTGGACCTGCCGGCGGCGCGGCTCCGCCTTCGTCCCGTGCGCGAACTCGGTCGGCGGTTGGGCCGGCTGCAGGATCTGGCCGTGCTGGCCGCGGCTTTGCCGGCCGATGCCGGCAAGGAGTGGCGTCGACTGCTGGCGCAGCGGCGGCGACGGCTGCTGCGCCGGGTTTTTGCCAGTGCCGACCGATGCCTGGCGACTCCGGCGCGCAAGCTGCTTGCCGGGGGCGGGACCGAATGAATCCCCGAGGCCATTGCTGCTTGCATCCTCCGTCACCTCCCCCACACTGGCGCCCATGAGTCCCGACTCCCTCGACCGCCTGCGCGCCGCGGTGCGCGACGTGCCGGACTTCCCGCAGCCCGGCATCCTGTTCAAGGATATCACCCCTGTGCTGGCCGATCCCGCGCTGCTGCGCGTGGCGATCGACGGCATGGCCGAGTCCTTCGCGGACCGGCGGGTTGACAAGGTGGTCGGCATCGACGCGCGCGGCTTCATCTTTGGCGCGCTGCTGGCAGACCGGCTGGGCGCCGGTTTCGTGCCGGTGCGCAAGAAGGGCAAGCTGCCCTGGCGCACGCGCGGGCTCGATTACCAGCTCGAGTACGGCAGCAATGGCATCGAGATGCATGTCGACGCCCTCGCGCCCGGCGAGCGCGTGGTGCTGGCTGACGACCTGCTGGCGACCGGTGGCACGGCCGGGGCGGCGGTGCGGCTCATCGAGGAGGCGCAGGCCGAGCTGCTCGGCGCGGCCTTCTTCATCGAGCTGGCCTTTCTCAACGGTCGCGACCGGCTGGCGGAACGCGCGCCGGTGCATGCGCTGCTGACGTATTGACGCGCATGACCGAACGCGAGTACAAGCGCCGCATTGAGGCCGCCGCGCAGAAGGTGTTTGCCGGCAGCGGCGCGCTGCCGCGCGGCAAGACGATGACGCTGCGCCTGTGCAAGCAGTTCCTCCGCCTCAAGGAGCAGCGCATCAAGCAGCGTCACCGCGCCGGCTGGAGCGGCGTGGAAATCTGCCGCATGCGCTCGGACATGCTCGACCACCTCGTGCGCGTGCTCTGGGAGGAATGCGTGGCGGCACAGCCGGGTGCCGAGGCGCTGAAGATCAGCGTCGTCGCCCACGGCGGCTACGGTCGCCGGGTCATGAGCCCGGGCAGCGACGTCGATCTCACCTTCATGCTGCCAGGCAACGCCGCGCAGGTGCCGCCGGCGGTCGCCACCCTCGTCAGCACCCTGCAGACCCTGCTCTGGGACTTGAATCTCAAGGTCGGCCAGGGCGGCACGCGCAGCGTTGGCGACTGCCTGCGCCATGCCAACAGCGATCCGCATGCAATGACCGCGCTGGTCGAGGCACGCTTTCTCACCGGCGACGAGACCGCCTTCCGCGATTTCCGCGCGCGCTTCGATGCCGAGTGCATCGAGGGGCGGGAAAAGGAGTTCCTGCGCCATCGCCAGGAGGATTTGGCGACGCGCCACGAGAAGTACGGCGGCACCCCCTATGTCCAGGAGCCGCACGTCAAAAACGGCTGCGGCGGCCTGCGCGACTACCAGAACCTGATTTGGATGACTTACGCCAAACTGCGCACGCTTGACCCTCGCGATCTGGTGGCGCGCGGCTTTGTCGCCCCCGGCGCCTGGAAGGAGGTCGAGGCCGCCTACGACCTCATCCTGCGCACGCGCAACGAGATGCACTATTCCGAGCGGCGTGGCGAGGACCTGCTCACCCTGCGCCTGCAGGGTGTGGTTGCCGGTCACCTCGGCTACCGTCACAAGCGTGTGCTGCGCCGCATTGAGGCGTTCATGAAGGAGTACTACATGGCCACGCGCGACGTGCTTCAGCGCAGCAGCGAGATCATGGACCGCTTCCATCTCGAAGCGCTGGAAGGCGACAACGGCCGGCGCGGCCTGCTCGGTTTCCTGGGGCGCCGCAAGGACGTCAAGCGCGCCGACAGGTTCGACGGTTTCATCAGTCGCAACGGTCGCATCTTCCCCGAGAACGAGTTGATTTTCCGCGACGATCCGTCGCGGCTGATGCGCCTGTTTTCGCACACCCAGCAGCGCCACCTGCGCCTGAGCCCGGAGCTTTTCCAGCTCGTCCAGAAAAGCTTCCGCCTGGTCAACGCCGGCTTCCGCTACAACAAGGACGTGCGCGAGATGTTCGAGGCCATCCTGTCGCGCCGCGGCGACGTCGCCCGCACCCTGCGCCAGATGCACCGGGTCGGCTTTCTCGGCCGCTACCTGCCGGAATTCGGTGCGCTCACCTGCCTGGTCCAGCACGAGTTCTTCCACCGCTTCACCGCCGACGAACACACCCTGCGCACATTGGAACGGCTCGACGAGCTCGCCGGGCCGCCGCAGGCCGGCGGCACGGCCTTTTACCAGCAGCTCTTCCGCGACCTGCAGCAGCCGTCGATGCTGTACCTGGCGCTGATCATGCACGACACCGGCCGCGCGGCGAACAAGAAGTCGCACGACGACGAGAGCACCCTGCTTGCCGACGCCGTTGCGCGCCGCCTGCTCATCAAGGGCGAGCGCCGCAAGCTGCTGCTCTTCCTGGTCGACAACCACCTGCTCATGTACCGCGTGGCGACGACCTCGAACCTGGAGGACGCCAAGGTGATCGAGGACTTTGTTCACATTGTCCGCACCAAGGAGAATCTCGACAGCCTGCTGGTGATGACCTACGCCGACTCGCGCGGCACCAGCGAGGCGAGCTGGTCCGGTTACAAGGAGGCCTCCATCCGTCACCTCTACCACAATGCCCTGCAGTTCATGCAGGCGCCGGCCGACTTCATGCGCCGGGCCAGCGTGCCGCTCGACGAGGTGCGCGCCGAGGTCGACAAGCTGCTGCCGGCGGACTACGCCGATGAAATCACCGCGCATTTCGAGCACATGCCGCGCAGCTACTTCAACTTCCGCGAACCGGCGCAGATCGAGGCGCACCTGCGCCAGTTTCGTGAGTTCTTCGTCCAGCTCGCCGAAGAGGAGGCGGAGGCCGGCCTGCAGCCGGTCATGGCCTGGAACGACTACCCGGTGCACGGCTACAGCGAGCTGGTGGTCACCTGCTGGGACCGTCACCTGCTGCTGGCGCGCATCTCCGGCGCGCTCGCCGCGGAGAGCATCAACATTCTCAGCGCCGACCTCTTCCAGCGTTCCGATCACCTCGTGCTCGACCTCTTCCGCGTCTGCACGACGAACCTGACCGCGGTCACCAGCCGCAGTGCCAAGCAGCGGGTCGAGAACGCCGTGCGCGCTGCCTTCGTCAGCCAGACCTTTGATTTTGCGCCGGCCATCGCCAAATCGCGACGCAGCGTGCCCGGCTATGACGAGGTGATGGCGGAGATCCCGCAGCGCGTTCACATCAACAACGACGTCTCGCCCGAGCACACGGTCGTCGAACTGCAGGTGGTCGACCGCCTCGGCCTGCTGCACGACATCTTCATGGCCATCGGCAAGCTCGGCCTCAGCGTCACCCACGCGCGCATCGCCACGGAAAAGGGGGTCGCGCTCGACGCCGTGTACGTCCAGGACGCCAATGGCAACAAGCTTGAGGAACGCCAGGCGCTCGACCTCCTGCGCGCTCGCATTGAGGAGGCCGTGTTCGGCTGAGGAGGATTGCCATGCGCCGCGCCCCGCAGTTTTGCACCGCTGACGAAGCCGTCGCCGCCATTCCCAACGGCGTCACGGTGGCGGTGGGCGGCTTCGTCGGTGCCGGCCATCCGGAACTGCTGACCGAGGCGCTGGAGCGTCGCTTTTTGGCAACGGGCGGGCCGCGCGATCTGACCCTGTTTTACTGCGCCGGCCAGGGCGACCGCGAGGCGCGCGGGCTCAATCATCTGGCGCATGAGGGTTTGCTGAAAAGGGTCATCGGCGGCCATTGGAACCTCGCTCCCAGGCTCGGCGCGCTGGCGCTCGACAACCGCATCGAGGCCTACAACCTGCCGCAGGGCGTGCTCTGCGTGCTGCTGCGCGAGATCGCCGCCAAACGCCCCGGCCTGATCACCCGCGTCGGCCTCGGCACCTTCATGGAACCCGACCAGGGCGGCGGCCGCATGAATGCACGCACCACCGAGCCGCTGGTCGAACGCCTCGTGCTCGATGGCGAGCCCTGGCTGCGCTACAAGCCGGTGCCGGTCCACGTCGGCCTGATCCGCGCCACCAGTGCCGACCGTCACGGCAATCTCAGCTTTGAGCGTGAGGCCCTGATCGGCGAGGCGCTGCCCATCGCCCAAGCCGCGAAAAACCACGGCGGGATCGTCATCGCCCAGGTCGAGCGTGTCGTCGATCTGTTGCCCGATCCGAAGGCGGTGCGGGTGCCCGGCATCCTCGTCGATCGTGTGGTTGTCTCCGGCGGCGACCACCATGACCAGACCTTTGGCTGCGCCTTCAATCCGGCCTATGTCAGCGCCGGCGCCGAGTTCAACCTGCCACCCCTGCCGGAGTCGGAACGCAAGCGCATCGGTGCGCGTGCCCTGCGCGAGATCTGCGCCGGCGACATCGTCAACCTCGGCATCGGCCTGCCGGAAACGGTCGCCGCGGTGGCCGCTGAAACCGGTCGGCTCGGCGAGTTCACCCTGACGGTGGAGAGCGGCCCCATCGGTGGCGTGCCGGCCTCGGGCCTCGACTTCGGCTGCAGCCATTACCCGGAGGCGGTGATCGATCAGCCGGCGCAGTTCGATTTCTACGATGGCGGTGGCCTCGACATCGCCGTGCTCGGTGCGGTCGAGATCGATGCCGAGGGCAGCGTCAACGTCGCCAGCATGGGCGGCCGCTTCGCCGGCGTCGGCGGTTTCATGAACATTGCCCAGAGCGCGCGTCGCCTGGTCTTTTGCTGCACTTTCCTCGCCAAGGATCAGCCCAAGTTCGTGCGCACGATCCGCCACGTCTGTTTCCATGGCCCCACCGCTCTTGCCCGCGGTCAACAGGTGCTCTATGTCACCGAGCGCGCGGTCTTTGAGTTGACCGCGGAGGGCCTGCGCCTCATCGAACTGGCCGACGGCTTTGACCTGCAGGCCGACCTCCTCGCGCGCATGGAGTTTTCACCGCTCGTCGCCGCCCAACCCGCCCGCCTGTCATGAATGCCGTCCATCTCGTTGCCGCCCGTCGCTCCCCCATCGGCCGCTTCGGCGGCGGCCTCAAGGATCTGCGCGCCGCCGACCTGGCCTTCGCCGTCGCCGACGCCACCGTGCCCCAGGCCCTGCGTGAAAAACTCGATCAGGTCATCCTCGGTCAGGTGCTGCAGGCCGGCAGTGGCATGAACGTCGCGCGCCAGCTCGCCCTCAAGCTCGGCGAACTGCAGCACGTGCCGGCCTTCACGGTCAACATGGCCTGCGGCTCCTCGCTCAAGGCGGTGGCGCTGGCGGCCGACGCCATCCGCGCCGGCGAGGCCGGAATTGTGCTCGCCGGCGGCGTCGAGGTGATGAGCGCTGCCCCGCACTACCTGCGCGATGCACGCTGGGGCAAAAAGCTCGGCGCGCCGGAGGTTGAGGACGCGATTTTCAGCGACGGCCTCTGCGATCCGCTGCTCAGGCTTGGCATGGGTGAGACGGCGGAACGCATCGCCGACAAGCACGGCATCGGCCGTATCGAGCAGGATCAGTTCGCCGCGCTCAGCCAGGCGCGCACCGCGGTCAGTCGCGACGCCTTCGCACGCGAGATCGTGGCGATCGGTGAAGTCGGTGCCGACGAGCATCCGCGCGCCGACACCACGGTGGATTCGCTGGCCAAGCTGAAGCCCGCCTTCCGCAAGGACGGCACGGTCACCGCCGGCAATGCCTCCGGCATCAACGATGGCGCGGCGATGCTGCTGCTGGCCAGTGATACCGCCCTGCGCGAGCACGGCCTGGTTTCACGCGGGCGTGTCGTTGCCTCTGCGGCGGTCGGCTGTGATCCGGCGCTGATGGGCCTGGGGCCGGTCGGTGCGATCCGCCGGGTCTGTGCGCAGACCGGCTGGTCGCTCGACGAGGTCGACGCCGTTGAGATCAACGAAGCCTTTGCCGTGCAGGTGCTCGGCTGCGCACGCGAGCTGGGCATGGATCCGGAGCGACTCAACCGCCGCGGCGGGGCCATCGCCCTCGGTCATCCGATT
>JAEYYS010000204.1 GCA_023428335.1 Verrucomicrobiota bacterium
ACCGTCACGCTCATCGGCGTGGCCAGCCCGAGGGCGCAGGGGCAGGCGATGATGAGCACCGAGACGGCGCTGGCAAGGGCGTGGGCCAGGCCCGGGCCGAACCAGAGCCAGAGGACGAAGGTCAGCACCGCGGTGGCGACCACGGCCGGCACGAACCAGGCGGCGACCTTGTCGGCCAGGGCCTGCACCGGCGCGCGGCTGCGCTGGGCCTCGCCGACTAGGCGAACGATCTGGGCGAGGGTGGTTTCGCCACCCACGCGTTCCGCCACCATGACCAGGCTGCCCTGCTGGTTGAGGGTGCCGCCGGTGACATGGGCGCCCGCTTCCTTGCGCACGGGCTCGGGTTCGCCGGTGAGCATGGCTTCATCGACATGGCCGACGCCTTCGAGCACGCGGCCGTCGACCGGCACTTTTTCGCCGGGGCGCACGCGCAGGCGGTCGCCGGGCTGCACCTCGTCGAGCGGCACCTCGCGATCGCCTTCAGGCGTCACCCGCAGGGCGGTCTTCGGCTGCAGGCCGAGCAGTTCGCGGAGGGCGCCGCCGGTGCGGGCCCGCGCCCGCAGCTCCAGGACCTGGCCGAGCAGGACCAGCACCAGGATGACCGCGGCCGCCTCGAAATAGAGCGGCAGGCGGCCGTGCTCGCCGGCAAGGCTGGACGGGAAGAGTTGGGGAGCCAGCATCACCGCCGCGCTGAAGGCCCAGGCTGCGCCGACGCCGAGGGCGATGAGGGTGAACATGTTGGCGCTGCGGTGGCGCAGCGACAGCCAGGCGCGGGCGAAGAAGGGCGCGCCCGCCCAGAGCACGACCGGGGTGCTGAGGGCGAACTGCAGCCAGCGCGCGAAGGTGCCGTCGGCCCACTCGGCGTGGCGCCAGGCCGGCACCAGGTGGGCCATGGCGAGGACAAAGACCGGCAGGGTGAACAGGCTGCTCCAGACCAAGCGGCGCTGCATGTCGTGGAGTTCGGCGTCGTCCTCGCCGTCCTCGGCGGGGCCGAAGGCCGGGTTGCGCTCCAGGGCCATGCCGCATTTCGGGCAGGCACCGGGCTTGTCCGATTCGACACCCGGGCACATCGGGCAGAAGTACTTCGCCGAGGCAGACGGGCGGATGGCGGGGTCGTGGTGGTGGTGCCCGCCGTGGCAGCAGGGCGAGGGTGGGGTTTCGTGGCAGCAGGCAGGCTTGGGGGCCGGCTCGTGACAGCAGGAAGGGGCCGGCTCCGGTGGCGGAGTGTGGCAGCAGGAGGGGGTGTCGTGGGATTCGGGCTTCATGGCGATGTGGGCGGCGTTCGCCGCATCCCTGTCCACGCGGCAGGTGCAAAAGTGTTACCGCGGGACTTTGGGCAAATCTGTGGCAGACTTGCCTGCATGTCCACCTCGCCGCTGCTGGAGCATCTGGAGGCCTTCGTCGGTTTCGTGCGCTCGCGCACCGGCGATCCGGAATTGGCCGCCGACCTCGTCCAGGACTGCCTGCTCAAGGCTCTCAAGACGGAGGCCGTGCCCGACGACGCCGAGGGGGCGGTGACCTGGTTTTACCGGGTGCTGCGCCATGCGATCATCGACGCCCACCGGCGGCGCACGACGCGCGATCAGGCGTTAGCCAAACTGGCCGTCGAGCTGCCGGAGACCCTGGAACCGGAGCAGGCCGGGGACGTCTGCCGGTGCGTGCTGAAGCTGCTGCCCGCCCTGCCGGAGGCCGATGCCGAGCTGCTGCGCCGGGTCGATCTTGAGGGCGAGTCGGCCAGTGAACTGGCGCGCGCAGCCGGCGAGCGCGGCAACCCGGTCCACGTGCGCCTGCTGCGCGCGCGTCGACGGTTGCGCGAGCAGGTGGAGCGCACCTGCCGCGCTTGCGCGACCCATGGCTGTCTCGATTGCGACTGCGCTTGAGCCGGTCAGTCGGCCTGGATGGCGCACTGCGGCAGGGCCTTGCGCAGCGCCTCCACGCCGGCCGGTGTCAGGCGGGTGCCGCGCACGGACAGGGAGCGCAGGGTGACGAGTTTCTTCAGGGGCTCGACGGCTGCATCGGTCAGTGTCGTTTGATCGAGCACCAGCGAATCGAGCACGCCAAGGCGGCGCAGGGCCGGCAGGCCGGCGTCGGTGACGCGCGTGGCGGCGAGGTTGAGATGGGTCAGGGCACGCAGTTCGTTGCACAGGGCCTGCAGGCCGATGTCGCCGATGCCGGTGACACTGAGGTTGAGGCCGTCGAGGTTCTTCGACTTGGCCAGCGCGGCGGCCGCGGCATCGTCGAAGCCGGCAATGTTGTCGAACATGGCCCGGCGCAGGGCTGGCAGTGGCGGCAACTGCTGCAGGGACTCGCGGCGCAACTGGGTACCGGCAAGGCGCAGGTCGGCCAGATTTTTCAAAGCGGCGAGTTCGCCCAGCGTCGCACCGGTGAGGGGATTGCCGCCCAGGTCGAGCATTTCCAGTCGGGTCAGCCCGCACAAGGCGGGCAGGGTGGCGTCGGTCAGGCTGTTGCCGGCCAGCCGCAACTGGGTCAGCCTGCTGAATCCGCTGAGGCTGGCGGCTTCGGCGTCGCTCAGTCGCGCGCTGCTGAGGTCGAGGTGGGCGAGGGAGGGGCTGCCGGCGAGTTGCAGGCCGGTGAGCGGCTGGTTGGCGATGACGAGGCTTTCGAGCTTGGGCAGCGTCGCGAGGACGGTGAATTCAGCCACGGGGGCGCGTACGCCGTCGCAGGTGAGATGGCGCAGGGTTTTCAGTCGCTTCAGGGCAGCGAAGCCGCCGGCCTCGAACTGGCAGGTGCTGAGGGCGAGTCGCTCCAATTCCGGGCAACGTTCGCACAGGATCTGCAGGCCGAGGTTGCCGAAGGCCGCCTGAATATCCATCTGGCGGAGGGCCGGCAGCGGTGGGAACAAACGCATGGCGGCATCGTCCAGCTTGGCCAGTTGGCCGGTGAGGCGCAGGATTTCGAGTTTTTTCATGCCGCGCAGCACGGCCGGCGAGGGCAGTTCCTGCAGCTGCCAGAGGTGGAGCTGCTCGAGGTCGGTTTGACCCTCAAGCCAGGCCGGATTGAAGGGCTCGCCGCCCTCGTTGCCGGTGTCGATCAACCAGAGGTCGGGCGACTTGGGCAACTCGGCGAGGCTGTCGCGGTTGATCTGGCGACGGGTAACGCCGTCAAGATAGCCGAGGCGGAAGTTGGTGCGCTTCTTCATCCACTCGATCAATTCACGGGTGAACGCCGCCTTGGGCAGCGGGGCGAGGGCTTCGGGCGCGACCGGGAGACTCGCCGGCGGGGCAGTGGGTGCTTCGGCGGCGGCGGTCGCTGCGACCGGAGCTTTGGCACCCGTCAGGGCGGCACGGCGCTGGGCGATGGCCTCGCGCTGCGTTTGCACCTGCTGCGCCCGCGCTATTTGGTCAGCCTTGGTGAGTTCGACGATGTAGGCGTCGAGGGCACCGAGGTAGAGATCGTACAACGGTGCGGCCTTGTTGGCATGCTCGGCGTCGATCCGGGCCCGTGCTGTGCGGTAGGTGGCGCGCAGCTGGCGCAGGGATTCCGGCAGCGAATCGAGGTCGGCTGGCGGCAGCGGCACGCCATCCTGAACGCGCTGTTTTTCCTCTTCCAGCCGGGTGACTTCTTCGAGCAGGCCGCGTTGCTGGGCGGTCGCGCGGGCCCGGGTGAGGCCGTTGGCGACGTAACTCTGATCGAGGGCGGCGACTGCTGCACGGTGGGGGCCGCCGGCTTCGCGATCGTAGCGGGCTTGGAATCCGGCGGCCAGTTGCGCCAAACGCGGGTCGGCGGGTTCTGGCGGCGTGGTGGGTGCAGGAGGGGCCTGAGCGGCGGCCATGGCAGGGCGAGTCGGCTCGGCTGGCGGTGGCGTTGCCTGGGGCAAGGGCCGCGCGCTGCCCTGGTGCAGGCGCAGTTGCCAGAGTTCGATGGCGCAGCCGCCTTCGGGAGCCCGCAGCACCAGGCCGGCTGGGGCGGCCGGAGGCGGTTCCTGCAGCGGCCCGCTCCAGTCGAGCAGTGGCGGGCCGGATCGGTCCAGGCGACGCACCTGCACGCGGTTGCTGCCTTCCGGAAGACGGGTGACACGCACGCCCAGATGCAGGGCCTCATCCAGCGTCTGCCAGGTCGGGGTCGCGGAGGCCGCCAGCAGAGGGTGGCCGGGGG
>JAEYYS010000211.1 GCA_023428335.1 Verrucomicrobiota bacterium
GTGGCGGAGGAGATCCTGGAGCAACGGCGTGCGGAGCGGGCGCAGCGCACACCGCGGCAGGTGAAGCGAGCGGTGCTGGAGCGGCATCGGGCGCTGCTGTATGGTCGCGGCGAAGAGCGTGGCGTGGAGAGAGACGGCAGAGCGTTGCGGGCGGGCTTCACGCGCGAGGCGGCGCGGCAGGTGGTGGCGGAGGGCGGTAGGCTGCCCGGGAGCGTGTACCTGCGCTGCCGGGTGAGGTATTTTACCGACGGAGCGGTGATTGGCAGTCGGTCCTACGTCAACGAGGTATTCGGGGCTTTGCGGGAGCGGTTTAGTGCCACCCGCAAGACGGGGGCGAGGCTGCTGCGGGGCCTGGCGCGCGAGGAGCGGCTTTACGCGCTGCGGGATGTCAAGGCTGGTGTCTTGGGGTGAGAATGCCCTGCTGGTGTCAATGCGATGATGGTATCGCCTTTGCGGAGTAACGCAGTTCAGGGGTGCACGAGGTGAACTGCCCTACAAAGTCTCACTGCTATGACGGAATCACCGCTCCGTCCGACTCGCGAACGGGTGGCGCTACGTGGGGCGGGGCGAGTGCCCCAATTCTCACTTCTTGACCGGCTTGCCGGCGGCTTCCCATTCGCCTAAGCCTTCGTGCAGGTGGTAGATCTGCGGGAAGCTCAGTTGTTCCAAAACGGGCAGGGAACGACCGCTGCGACCGCCGCCCTGGCAGTGGACGAGGACCGGCTTGGCGGGGTCGAGTTTTTTCACTTGGGCGGCGAAGTCCTTGCCATTGAAGTCGATGTTCACGGCGCCCTCGATGTGGCCCTCCTTGAATTCCTCCGGGGTGCGCACGTCGAGCACGAGCACCTTGCCCTCCTGGATGAGCTTTTGCGCCTCGTTGACCGAGACATCCTTGGGCTTGTCGGCGGCGTGCAGGGCGGCGGACAGCGAGACGAGGGCGAGCAGGAAGGAAAAGCGTTTCATGGTGAAACCAACGAAGGGCTGCGGCGGCTCCTGTCAAGGCGGCGCATTGCGCCGAAATTGCCTTTGGCAGGCCTCACATCCGCCATTATCTTACAAGCTCTATGCTCGACATCCGCCTGATCCGCGACAACCCCGACCTCGTTAAAAGCCGTCTCGCCGCCCGCAGTCCGGAGTGGGCGCCGGTCGTGGATGAACTGCTGGCGATCGATAGCTCCCGCCGTGCGGCGGAAACCGAACGCCAGCACCTGCAGGCGGAGCGCAACCGCCTGAGCAAGGAAATCGGCATGGGTCGCAAAAACGGCCAGGACACCAGCGCCCAGGAGGCGGAGGTGCGCGGCATCGGCGATCGCATTGACACGATCGGCCGTGAGGCGGATGCGGCCGACGCCTTTCAGCGCGACCTGCTGCTCGGCCTGCCCAACCTGCCGCACGAAGCCTGCCCGGCCGGCACCACGGCCGAGGACAATCCGGTCCGCCGCGTCTGGGGCGAGGCCCCGACCTTCGCCTTCACGCCCAAGGACCACACGGTGCTGGGGCAGGCGCTCAACCTGTTCGACTTTGAGGCCGGTGCCAAGATCAGCGGCAGCGCCTTCACCGTGTACCGCGGTGCCGGCGCCCGCCTGGAACGCGCGCTCATCAACTTCCTGCTCGATCTGCACACGACCCGCCATGGCTACGAGGAAATCAGCCCGCCGCTGCTGGTCCATTCCGCCTGCCTGGTCGGCACCGGCCAGTTGCCAAAGTTTGGCGACCAAGTCTACCACAGCGCCGTCGACGACCTCTACCTGATCCCCACTGCCGAAGTGCCGGTGACGAACCTGCACCGCGAGGAGATTCTCAAGCCCGGCCAGATGCCGATCCGCTACGCCGCCTACACGCCCTGCTTTCGTCGCGAGGCGGGCAGCGCCGGTCTCGGCACCCGCGGCCTGATCCGCATGCACCAGTTCGACAAGGTGGAGTTGGTCAAGATCACCGCGCCGGAGACCAGCATGGACGAACTGGAGAAGTTGACCGCCGATGCCGAAACGGTGCTGCAGTTGCTGGGTCTGCACTATCGCGTCATTGAGCTTTGCGCCGGGGATCTCGGTTTTGGTTCGGCCAAGACCTACGACATCGAAGTCTGGGCGCCCGGTCAGGGCGGTTACCTGGAGGTTTCCTCCTGCTCGAACTTCGGCGACTACCAAGCCCGCCGCATGAACCTGCGGTACAAGGATGAAGACGGCAAAAACCGCTTCTGCCACACCCTCAACGGTTCCGGCACGGCGCTGGCGCGCTTGTTTGTCGCCCTGGTCGAAACCTACCAGCAGGAGGATGGCAGCATCCTCATTCCCGAGGCCTTGCGCCCGCACTTTGGTGCTGACCGCATAGCCGCCTGATCTTTTCCCCCCAGGTCCCGCCCCCGGGGCTGGTCCGCGAAGAGGCTCCCGACTCCGTCCGCGACCATTTTGAGCTCCAAGGGCAGGATTTGGGGGAAAGATCAGAGCTGTTGCCACCCGCTGCTGGGCTGTCGCAACCAAGCGGTTTGAGCGTCGTCCTCGAGAGCGACCAGATGCAGCCAGCCATTCTCGACTAACTGGGATACGCCCGGGTGCCGCGTCAGGATGCCGTCGATTGCTGATCGCTCGGCCTCGACCAGCACGCTGAGGCGCAGGGGCTCGTGGACGAGGCGTTCGCCGTCGTGCACCGACTGCAGGGGCAGCCCGGTGCGCAGGTCGCCGCCGCCCCCCTGCAGGACGCCGAAGGTGCCGACGACATTCTGGCTCACCTTGTCGCCACTGCCCCAGAGCCGGTTGTCGACACTGGAGGCGTAGTATTGCAGGTTGATCCAGTTCGTCACGATCATCGGCGCGGTCAGGATGAGTTCGAGGACCGACAGATCGGCATCGGCGGTGCGGTCGTAGTCGTGCAGGAAGACGCGGCCGCCGAGGTCGAGACCGCGGGTGCGCGAGCGCGGGGCGACCACGAAGGCGGCGTTGCCGGCGAGGCCCCACTCCGGCCGCACCTGCGACCAGTCGCGGCTGCGCTTGCGCATGTCGCGAT
>JAEYYS010000033.1 GCA_023428335.1 Verrucomicrobiota bacterium
TGCGCCGCCTACCAGAAGTTCCACCGCCAGGGACGCGATTTCCCGGTCTGGGAACACCGCGGCCTGAAGTTCGGCGTGCTGATCTGCGCCGACGGCGGTTACATCGAACCGGCCCGCATCCTCGCCCTCAAGGGCGCGCGGGTCATCTTCGCCCCGCACTTCAACTACATCCGCGATAGCGGCCTGATCTCGCACTTCATGAAGGTGCGGGCCGACCACACGGCGCGGGCGATTGAGAACGAGGTCTACTTCGTGCGCGCCAACAACGTCGTGCTCGATCCGGCCAAAAGTGGCATCACCCGCAACCCAGGCGTCGGCTACGGCGACAGCTACATCATGGATCCCGGCGGCGAAATCCTTGTCCAAAGCCGGCGCCACCGGGAGGATTTCCTGCTCGCCGAGATCGACCCGTCCCCACCGCGCCCGAACGCCTGGGGCCTGAGCAAGTCGGCCTGGAGCTGGCGCGAGTTCGGCCCGCTGCTCGACGCCGCCACCCGCACCGCGCCGGACTGATCGGAACGCGGACATTTCATTTGCCCGCGCCGCGCCAGAGCGGAGTGTGGGCGACCCCATGATCAGCCAGCTCATCGACTACGTCCTGCACGTCGACAAATATCTCCAGGTCTTCGCCCAGGAGTACGGCACGCTCATCTACATCCTGCTCTTCGCCATTGTCTTCTGCGAGACTGGCCTGGTGGTGACGCCGTTTCTGCCCGGCGACTCCCTGCTGTTCGCGGTCGGCGCCCTCGCCGCCCAGGATCTGATCCGCCTGGAGATCATCCTGCCCCTGCTGGTCGCCGCGGCCATCCTGGGCGACAACCTCAATTACTGGATCGGCCGGCGTGCCGGCGGCTGGATGGTGCGGCAGCGCTGGTTCAAGAACGATTACCTGGTGAAGACCGAGGCCTTCTTCGTGCGCCACGGCGGCAAGGCCATCATCCTGGCGCGTTTCGCCCCGATCATCCGCACCTTCGCCCCCTTCACCGCCGGGCTCGGCCGCATGCACTACAGCCGTTTCCTGCTCTTCAGCCTCGGCGGCGGCATCATCTGGGTGGCCAGCTTCGGCATCGGCGGCTACTTCCTCGGCAGCATTCCGATCATCAAAAACAACCTCAAGCTGGTCTTCCTGCTCATCATCGTCGTCTCCCTGCTGCCCATCGTCATCGAGGTCGTCCGCCACCGCCGCGAGGCGCGCCGGAGCCCAAATGCCTGACGACAGCCGCAGCCGCCTGTGCGAGAATGGGGGATGCGCAACAAGCTTCTCAAGCTGCTCGGCCACGACGATTACGCACCCGCCACCGTTCCCGAACTCCTCAAACGGCTGCGCCTCCCCCCCGATCGGCAGGTCGACCTGGAAGCCGCCCTGGACAGCCTGCTCGCCGAGGGCCGCATCGTCCGCACCAAGGGTGACCGCCACATCCTCGCCGATGCGGCCGACCTGATTCCCGGCATCATCCAGATCACCCGCGGCGGCCGCGGCTTTGTCCAGCCGGATGCCCCGGGACAGACGGAAATCAGCATCGCTGAAAGCGCCACCGACACCGCCATGCATGGCGACCGCGTGCTGGTCCGGCTCAACCTGAAACCACTCGGCCTGCGCAAGCCCACCGGACCCGAGGAGCGCAGCGGCAGTGTCGTGCGCGTACTCGAACGCAGCCGCACCCGCTTCGTCGGCACCCTCGAGCGCGGCAAAAAGTTTCTCCACGTCATCCCCGACGATCCGCGCCTGCCCTCGGCCGTGCACGTGCCCGAGCCGCGCGATGTCGGCCGCACCGCGCGGGTGGGCGACAAAGTCGTCGTCGAGATCCTCGGCTGGGAATCCCGCCACGTGCCGCCGGAAGGCGAGGTCGTCGAGGTGCTCGGCGCGCCCGACGAGGAAGGGGTCGACATGCTCTCCGTGCTGCGTCACTACGACCTGCCGCTGCACTTCCCGAAGGCTGTACTGCAGGAGGCGCAGACCATCGCCCGCTCGCGGCCCGACAACCAGCCCTCGCGTGAGGAATGCACCGGTCGCACCGACTGCCGCAAGCACCGGGTCGTCACGATTGACCCCGCCGACGCCAAGGATTTCGCCGACGCCATCTGCGTGCAGGCCGAGGCCGACGGCCGCTGGCGGCTCTGGGTGCACATCGCCGATGTCTCCCACTACGTGCGCCCCGGCACCGCCCTCGACCAGGAGGCGCGCAAGCGCGGCAACTCCACCTACCTGGTCGACCGCGTCATTCCCATGCTGCCCGAGGCCCTGAGCAACGAGCTCTGCTCGCTCAAGCCCGACCTCGACCGCCTGACCAAGTGCGTCGAGTTCGTGCTCGAACGCGACGGCCGCGTCGTGCACGCGAAGTTTTATTCAGCGGTCATCCGCTCGCAGCGCCGCTTCACCTACCAGGAGGCCTTCGCCATCCTGCAGCGCGCACCGCGCGACGAAACGGAGTCGATGCTGCACGACGCCCATGGCCTGGCCCAAAAGGTGCGCGCGCGCCGCTTCGCCAACGGCTCGCTCGACCTCGACTTCCCCGAGAACAAGATCCGCCTCGACGAACAGGGCCGCGTGCTGCGCATCGAGCGCATGGAGAACGATGCCTCGCACCAGCTCATTGAGGAGTTCATGCTGCTCGCCAACGAGGCCGTCGCCGGCCGCCTGCTGGCGCTCAACCGCCCGGCCGTGCACCGCATCCACGAGGCCCCCAAGGAAAAGCGCCTCAACGATTACCGCGAGGAAGTGCTCAGCCACGGCGTCCGCTGCGGCAACCTCAGCCACCGCCCTGAGGTGCAGAAACTGCTCGCCAAACTCGGCAGCCTGCCGATCGGCCAGGCCCTGAAGATCGGCTTTCTGAAATCCCTCATGCGCGCCCGCTACGCCACCGAGGCGCTCGGCCACTACGGGCTCGCCAAAAAGCAGTACACCCATTTCACCTCGCCCATCCGCCGCTACGCCGACCTCGTCGTGCATCGGGCGCTGTTCGACCGCGTGCACCTGCAGCACGAAGAGGCACGCCGGATTGCCGACCACATCTCCACCACTGAACGCAATTCTTCCGACGCCGAGCGCGACAGCCGCGAGGTGAAGCTGTACGCCTTCCTCAATGCCCAAATCGACTCCGGCAGCCCGCAGACCTATGCCGGCCTCGTCACCGATGTGCGCAACTTCGGCTTCTTCGTCGATGTCGCCGAACTCGGCATGAGCGGCCTCGTGCCGCTGTCGGCCCTCGCCGACGACTTCTACGTCTTCGATCCCGGTCGCGGCCAACTGCTCGGCCGACGCACCCGCCGCCTCATCCGCCTGGGCGAAACCCTGCCGGTGCAGATCCTGCGGGTCGACCGTTTCAACAAGCGCGTCGATTTCCGTCCCGCCGAGGCGGAGTCGCCACGCGGCAGCCGACCGCCGCAGACGCGCAGCGAAGGTGGCAAGGGGAGCGATTCCCGCCACCCGCGCCAAAGCCCGCCGCGCGGCAAGAAACCGGCACCACAGGGCAAGCCTGGTCGCGGCGCGCGCCAGCCGGATGGACCGCCACAGCCGCAGAAGCGGCAGAAAGGCCCGCCCGGTAAAACCGCCCCTTCGCCGGCAGCCAACTCCGTGCGCAAGGAGCGCGGCATCTCCCCTGCCCCGGCTGCGAAGAAGCCACTCAAAGGCCCCGCCGACAGCCCCCCGACCCGTCCGCCCACCGGCCCAAACCAGCAGCGTCGCAAGAAGCGTTGAGAATGCTCATCCAAGGACAGACCCTTTTGAGGCTCTGACGAGGCTGGTTGGCGTCGGACTTGTCGGACTGGTCCGACAAGTCTGACGAACCTAGCAGCGGACCTCACTCGGGGGAGGTCGCCTGCAGGCCTTCCAGGACACCCAGGATCAGGGCCTTGGCACCGGTGCGCACCGCCAGCGGCGCATCGGGACGGAAGAAGGGGCTGTGCAGACTGGGCAGCGGTGCGCCGCTTTCCTGGGCCTGACGGAACTTCGCTTCGGGCACGACCCCGAGCCAGAACATGCAGATCGGCCGGCGTTCTTCGGTCATGCCGTAGCGGGCAAAGTCCTCGCCGACCATGCTCGCCGGTCGCTCAGACACCGCCACGCCGCCCAACACCGTCTCGAATCGTCCGCGCAACCGTCGTGTGAAGGCCGCATCGTTCAGCAACACCGGCGTGAACTCGTCGCCGACGATGACTTCGGGCAACAAATCCTCCGGCAGACCGGCGGCAAGGCCGATGCCGCGGCTGATGCGGCGAATCGAGTCAAGCACCTGCACCCGTGTTTCCTCGCGGGTGGCGCGCACGGTGAGCTGCAGGCGTGCCTGATCGGGGATGATGTTGTGCTTGGTGCCGGCCTGGAAGGCGCCGACCGTGACCACGACGGCGTCGAGCGGGTGGGTTTCGCGACTGGCAATGGTCTGCAAAGCCAGCACGATCTGCGCGGCAATGACCACCGGATCCTTGGTCGCCTGCGGCTGGGCGCCGTGACCGCCAATGCCATGCACGACGATGTCGAGGTTGTCGACGCTGGCCGTCATGCCACCGGGCGTGATGCCGACCTGACCGGCCGGCAAGTCGGCCGAGCAGTGCAGGGCGAGGCTGAGATCCGGCTTGGGAAACTTTTCAAACAGGCCGTCGGCAAGCATGGCTCGCGCGCCGCCGCCGCGTTCCTCGGCCGGCTGGGCGATGAAGACCAGCGTGCCCTGCCAGCGCCCGCGCTCGGCCGCCAGCACCCGCGCCGCGCCGGTCCAGCAGGTCATGTGGACGTCATGACCGCAGGCGTGCATGACCGGCACCTCCTTGCCCGAGTCATCGGCGACCCTGACGCGGCTGGCGAAGGGCAGGCCGGTCAATTCGCGCACCGGCAGCGCGTCCATGTCGGCGCGCACCAGCACCGTGCGACCGGGGCCGTTGCGCAAGACGCCGACCACGCCCCAGCCGCCCACCTTTTCGGTGACCTCAAAGCCGCAGGCGCGCAGTTCCTCGGCCATGCGTCGACTGGTCTGCTCTTCATGAAAGGACAGCTCGGGATGCGCATGCAGATGGCGGTAAAGGGCATCGAGCGAGTCGGCCTCGGCGTCGAGACGCCGGTGGATGACCTCGACCGTGTCGTCGCCGACAACCGAGGACGCGAGAAAAACCAAAAGGAAGGCAACCAGGCGATGCATATCGAGACTCTAGCCGATTGCCCCACCCGACGGCAAGCACGCGCTCATCCCTCATCCCTCATCCCTCATCCCTCATCCCT
>JAEYYS010000365.1 GCA_023428335.1 Verrucomicrobiota bacterium
GTGCCGATGATCGCGGTTGCCGAACCGGCCGACGCGGAACCAACCCACGTGGAAATCGCCGCCCTCACCACGCCACTGGTTGCCGCCTCCGATAGCGCGCCGCTGTTGACGGTGAGCGACACCACGCCGCTTGTGACCGCCAACGAGACGGCCCCGCTTGTGGCCGCGGCCGACACCGCTCCCCTGCTCTCCCCGGCTGACACGGCCCCACTCGTCGCCGCGGTCGACAGCGCTCCGCGGAGCCACGCGACTTACCACGACGAACCGCCCGCGCCGTCGCGCCCCGCCCCGCCGCGCGCCCGCGAACCCAGGCAGCGACGCTCGGCCCTGCAGATCATCCTCGTCGCCTTCGTCGTCATGCTGGTGGCGCAGTTTGCCTTCATCAGCTGGTACAAGCACAGCAAGCGCGAGGAACGCGCGGCACGCTTCGCCGAACTGGCGGCGCTCGATCATCCGGCCGGCTCGGATCTCGACACCCGCCTGCTGCTGGAGTTTGTCGACGACCCCACCACCCAGGACATGGCGGCGGCAACCCTGGCCAAGCTGCAGGGCGGCGACTACATCGATTCGCTCGTGCTCGAGCACCTCGAAAAGGTGCGCAACTTCCCCGCCTGCGAAAAGCTGATTCAGGTCATCGGCCAGCGCCGCCACAAGCCGGCCTTCGCCACCGTGTTCAGCTTCCTCGAAGACGGCCGCGGCCAGGTGCGCCAGGCGGCCTGGACCGCGATCGGCACGCTGGCGGCACCCGCCGACCTGCCGCGCGTGCTCGCCGCCCTGCCTAAGGCCTCGCAGCGCGACCATGATGCCGTCGGCAAGGGCCTGGTCGCCGCCGTGCAAAACGCCGACGACCGCCGCGCTGCCACCCAGGCCGTCATCGCCGCCTGGCAGGCCGCGCCGGGCGATTCCCCGCACCGCGCCCTGCTCTTCAATGTGCTCACCCGCGTCGGCGGCAACGACACCCTCGCCATCATCACCCAGGCAATTGCCGATCCCTCCGAACAGGTGCGCCGCGCCGCCATCACCCTGCTCGCCGAGTACCCCTCGCACGACCCGCTGCCCGCCATTGCCGCACGCTTCCCCGCCGAGGCCGATGACACCTGCCGCACCTACCTGCTCATCGCCGCCATTGAACTGGTCAGCCGACCGGGCCCGCTCTCGCAGCAGGCCCTGTTCGCCCACGGCCAGGAACTGTGGAGCCAGGCGCGCGACAGCGCCGAGCGCCGCTACGTGCTCAGCCTGCTCGGCCGCATCTACACCCCGGAAACCGCCGGGTTCTTCGAGCGCTACGCCGAAACACTGCAGGGCGCCCAGCGTCGCGAGGCGCGCGAACTCGCCAAGTCCTTCCGCGACAAGCTCGCCGACATCCTGCCCATCGCGCCCGGCGCCGAAGCCACCGTGCTGCCGGCCGATCGCGCCGAGTACCGCCTCGGTGGCAAGCTCACCCAGCGCGAGGGCGCCCTAGTCGACTGGAGTGATACCGGCGACTGGGCCTCCTGGCTGGTCGAATTGCCCGCCCCCGGCAAATACGAGATCCTCATCCATCAGGCCCACGACGGCGCCGCCACCGGCATCTACGAGGTCCAGCTCGGCGAAACGATCCTGCCCGCGGCCGTGGTCGACACCGACGGCGCCTTCAAGGGCTTCATCCTCGGCGAAATCGAAATGCCCGCCGCCGGCATCTACAAGCTCTACCTGCGGCCGCGCCAACTGCCGGCCAGCGGCGAGCTGTTCCGCGTGCAGAAACTCTCGCTCAAACCCGCCGGCTAAAGCACACGGCAACATGCGCAGCGGCGGCGTCGTTGTCTCTCGCTCATGCGCCCGCTCCGCCTGCTCTTTCTCGCCCTGCTGCCCGCCCTCGGCGCGGACTTCCCCGAGCCCTTCGACACCGAGACCAAGCTCGAGCAATTCCTCGCGCCCGAGGCGGCCCTCGCCCAACTGCGCCTGCCCGACGGCTTCGAGGCCGTACTCAGCGCCGCCGAACCGCAGGTGCGCAACCCCATCGCCTTGGCCTGGGACGGCCGCGGCCGGCTCTGGGTGGCGGAATGCTACAGCTACGGCGAGCAGGCCTTCGATCCGACCCTGCGCGACCGCATCCTGATCTTCGAAGACCGCGATGGCGACGGCCGTTTCGACACGCGCAAGGTCTTCACCGACGAGCTGCAGCAGCTCACCAGTCTGGAGGTCGGTCACGGCGGGGTCTGGGCGGCCACCCCGCCGCGGATCGTCTTCATCCCCGACGCCGATGGCGATGACATCCCGGATGCCGCGCCGATCCCGCATCTCGAAGGCTTCAAGGTGCCGCCGGACAGCTACCACAACCTCGTCAACGGCCTGCGCTTCGGTCCCGATGGCTGGCTCTACGGTCGCTGCGGCGCCACTGGCGCGGCCGAGGTTGGTGTGCCCGGCACGCCGGAAGACCAGCGCATCCCCGTGCGCGGCGGCATGTGGCGCTACCACCCGCAGCGCAAGGTCTTCGAAGCGATCACCTCCGGCAACACCAACCCCTGGGGCCACGACTGGAACGAGGTCGGCGAACTCTTTTACGTCAACACCGTCAACGGCCACTTCTGGCATGCCACGCCCGGCGCCCACTTCGTGCGCGCCCACACCCTCGATCCAAACCCGCGCGCCTACAGCCTCATCGACCTGCATGCCGATCACTGGCACTTCGATACCGCGCTCGGCTGGCAGGACACGGCGCGCCGCAAGGACGTCAACCTCTCCGACACCCTCGGCGGCGGCCATGTCCACATCGGCGCGATGTTCTACTTCGGCAACAACTGGCCGCAGGAGTACCGCGGCGAGTTCTTCACCCTCAACCAGCACGGCCGCCGCGCCAACCGCGAGCACGTCGAACGCCACGGCTCGGGTTACCTCGCCCGCCACCGCCCCGATTTCTTCCGCACCGGCGACCGCTGGTTTCTCGGCCTCGACCTCAGCTACGGCCCCGACGGCGGCGTTTTCGTGATCGACTGGAGCGACACCGGCGAATGCCATGAGCGCGACGGCGTGCACCGCAGCAGCGGCCGCATCTACAAGATCCAGCACGGTCAACCCAAGCCGGTGACGGTCGATCTGGCGCGCCTGTCGCCCGCCGAACTCGCCGCCCTGCACACCCATGCCAACGAGTGGTTCCCGCGCCGCGCCCGCGTCGAACTCGCCGGTCGCGCCGATGCCGCGGCCGCGCGCGCCCCGCTGCTTGAGCTGCTCGCCACCGCGAAGGATCCGGTCGTGCGCCTGCGCGCGTTGTGGAGCCTGCAGGTCATCGGCGGCACCGATGAAGCCCTGCTGCGCGGCCTGCTCGGCGAGGCCAACGAGCACCTGCGCGCCTGGGCCCTGCGCCTGCTCGCCGACAGTTGGCCGCTCGACACGCTGATGAGCGTGCGCCCCGCGAACTTCGGCGCCAGACCGGTCGCCGACGCCCCCAGCCCGGAAGCCTGGCTGCCGGAGCTGACGCGTTTGGCGCGCGAGGACGACTCCGCCCTCGTCCGCCTGACGCTCGCCTCCCTGCTCCAGCGCCTGCCGGTGGACCGACGCGCCGAAGTCGCCGCCGGCCTGGTCGCCCGCGCCGAGGACGCCGACGATCACAACCTGCCGCTGATGATTTGGTACGGCCTGATCCCGGTCGCCGAAAAGCACCCCCAGCACCTGGTCGACCTCGCGCGCGCCTGCGCCCTGCCCGTGACCCGCCAGTGCCTGGCCCGCCGTTTGGCCGAGGACATCGAAAGCCGACCGCAACCGCTGGAAGCCCTGCTCGCCTTTGCCTCCGAGGCCAAGCCCGAGCTGCAGGCGGACCTGCTCGCCGGCCTCAGCGCCGCCTTCACCGGCTGGCGCAAGGCGCCGAAACCGGCAGGCTGGGATAGCCTCGCCGCCAAGCTGGGCAACCGCCCCGAACTGACCGACACCGTGCGCGAACTGAGTGCGCTGTTTGGCGATGGCCGCGCGCTCGATGAGGTGAAGCGACTCGCCTTCGCCAAGGAAGCCGCCATGGCCCAGCGCCAGGCGGCCCTGCGCACGCTGATCGACAGCCGGCCGCCCGACCTGCGCTCGATCTGCGAGAAGCTGCTCAACGAACGCTACCTCAACCCGCTCGCCGCCGCCGGGCTGGCCCAGTTCGGCGATGCCGACGCCGCCCAGTTGCTGGTCAAGGCCTGGCGCAAATTCCATCACACCGAACGCAACCAGCTGCTCGAGGTGCTGACCACCCGCCCCGTCTTCGCCCTCGCCCTGCTGGATGCCGTCGCCGCCGGCGACATCCCGCGCGGCGCGGTCACCGCCTACCACGCCCGCCGCATGCGCGAGCTTGGCGATGCCAGCCTCGATCAACGCGTCACCGAGGTCTGGGGCGAAACGCGCGAGAGCGCGGCCGACAAGAAGGCGCGCATGGCCGAACTCGCCGCCGCCCTGACCCCCGAGGTGCTGGCCAAGGCCGACCGCGGCAAGGGTCGCCTGCTGTTCAACGCCGCCTGCGCGACCTGCCACCGCCTGCATGGCCACGGCGGCGTGCTTGGCCCCGACCTCACCGGCGCCGGTCGCGACAGCCTGCATTACCTGCTGGAAAACCTGGTCGATCCCGGCGCCCAGGTGGCCGCCGATTTCCGTCTCAACGTTGTGACGATGAAGGACGGCCGCGTGCTCAGCGGCGTGCTCGGTCCGCGCGGGGGTCGCACCCTCAGCCTGCGCACGATGACCGAGACGCTGACGCTGGAAAAGGCCGAGGTCGCCGAAACCCGCGAGCTGCCGGTGTCGATGATGCCCGAGGGCCTGCTCAACGCCCTGGCGCCGGAACAGGTGCGCGATCTGATCGCCTACCTGATGCACCCAAGCCAGGTGCCGCTGCCGGCAGCCCCGTGAGCCTTGCGTCGGCTCACCCTTGGGGCGCCTTGGTGCCTGACGCGGTCACGGCCGCGGCTTGACCGACGGCAGGAAGGGCGTGCCGAAGGCCTGCTCAAAATCATAGCCGCCGACGAAGTCCTCCAGGCTGTCGCCGTCCTTTTTGCCGAAGTAACCGGTGTCGATCAGGTTGTAGACGATGTTGCCGACGTCCTCGCCGCGCTGCAGACCCCAGTCGTTCAGCAGGTGCAGGGCCATGGGGCCGTACTCCTCGAGCGCGTGCAGGCGCACGCCTTCGAGCACCTCCTGACCGGTGACGTGCTGATCGTCCTGGCCCTCACGGAAATGCTTGACCGCGACATGCAGGGCATCGCGCACGAACTCATAGGCGTGCGGGTCGTAGCGCGGGTCCTTGGCGACGGCCTGCTCAACAGCCAGGAGGAACGGCAGATCGGTCATGAATGGGAAACGGGAAGCGGCGCGGAGACGGACTCCGCGCCGCGGCATGCCTTTCGGCGCAGGCTCAGGAC
>JAEYYS010000368.1 GCA_023428335.1 Verrucomicrobiota bacterium
GCCCACAGCACGCGCGGCCTGCAGGACGTGCTGTTCGGCGTGCGCGCCGCCCGCAAGGGCTGGCTGACCCGGCGCGACATCGTCAACTGCCTGCCGCTGGGCCAGGTCGAGCAGGCCCTGCGCGCCAAGGTTGAGCGGCACACGTGATCGGAGCCCGGCAGGTCAAACAGGTCCTTGCGGACAAGGCGGGCTCTCCCGCTCAAACGTCGTGGCGTTTGACGACCTGCTGGGTCTGGCGGGTCTTGAGGATGCTGTTGGCCGGTAGCACGCCGGTGAAGCTGCTGAGCGGATAGACCAGGCTGCGCCGGCCGATGAGGGAGCCGGGATTGATGACGCTGTTGCAGCCGATCTCGGCGTGGTCGCCGATGATGGCGCTGAACTTGCGCAGGCCGGTGGCGATGGCGCCGCCGGGATCCTGAACGATGACCTCGCCGCGGTCGAGGCGGACATTCGACAGCACCGCGCCGGCCCCGAGGTGGGCGCGGTGGCCGAGGATGGCGTCGCCAACGTAGTTGTAGTGCGGCACCTCGCAGTGGTCAAAGAGGATGCAGTTCTTGAACTCGCAGGAGTTGCCGAGCACGCAGCCGTCGCCAATGAGGACATTGCCGCGGATGTAGCAGCCGGCACGGATCATGCAGTTGCGACCGATCCAGGCGGGGCCAAGGATCAACGCGCCGGGTTCGATGATGGTGCCTTCGTCGATGAAGACATCCTCGCCGATGTGGGCGCCCTGCGGGATCTGCGCGCGCACTTCGCGCTGCAGGCGAAACTCCAGGTAGGACTCGATGCGCGACAGCGCCGTCCACACCGGTTCATCGGGCGGAAACAGGATGCCGTGCCGGGTGCGGCTCAGGTCCAGGTAGTCGGCGGCGCGGTGCATGGCCGGGCTCAGACGGTGAGAACTTCCTTTTCCTTGGAGGTGACATGCTGGTCGATCTCGGCGACCTTTTTGTCGGTCAGGGTTTGCACTTCCTTTTCGCGGCGGTGCAGGTCGTCCTCGGTGATGAGGCCGTCCTTCTCGCCCTTTTTCAGGGCTTCAATGGCGTCGCGGCGGGCCGAGCGCACCCGCACCTTGGCTTCCTCGCCCATCTGGCGCACCAGCTTGACCATCTGTTCGCGGCGTTCCTGCGACAGCACCGGGATCGGCAGGCGGATGACCTTGCCCTCAATGCTGCCATTGAGGCCGAGCTTGGACTCGCGGATGGCGCGGTCGATGTCCTGCAGGGTGGCCGGGTCAAAGGGTTCGATGCGAATCAGGCGCGGGTCGGGCGTGGTGATCATCGCCAGCTGCTTGAGCTTCATGTGCGAGCCGTAGCTCATGACATGCACGTCCATGCCCTCGACGAGCGCTGGCGAGGCCTTGCCGGTGCGCACGGCGGCGAATTCGTGAATGGCGTGCTCGACGGCGCGGGTCATCGCGTCGTCGCACTCCAGCAGGGTCATTTCAGGGTCCATAACAGCGTCGGGAGAGAGGTTGAAAAGAGGAGGCGCCGCAAGGCCGGAGGAAAAACCGGGGCTTGCGGCGCCTGAGATTGCCAGCAGGGCGGGCGGCTGTCCACCCTGGAGTTGCTCACTTCACCGCCTTCTTGAGCGCGGCCGCCTTGGCGGTGCTTTCCCAGGTCAGGTCGGCGTCGCCGATCTTGCCGAAGTGGCCGTAGTTGGTGCTCTTCGAATAGATCGGGCGCAGCAGGTTGAGCTGTTTGACGATGTCGGCCGGTTTGAAGGAGAAGACCTTCAGCACGGCGGCGAGGATGGCGTCATCGCTGACCTTGCCGGTGCCAAAGGTGTCGATGTGCACGCTCACCGGCAGCGGGTGACCGATGGCGTAGGCGAACTGAACCTCGCACTTCGCGGCCAGGCCGGCGGCGACGACGTTCTTGGCGACCCAGCGGCCCATGTAGGCGGCGCTGCGGTCGACCTTCGACGGGTCCTTGCCGGAGAAGGCGCCGCCCCCGTGACGGCCCATGCCACCGTAGGTGTCGACGATGATCTTGCGGCCGGTCAGGCCGCTGTCGCCCTGCGGGCCGCCGACGACGAACTTGCCGGTCGGGTTGATGAGGAACTCGGTCTGCTTGGTGAGCATTTCCTTCGGCAGCACCTTCTTGACGATCTGCTCAATGCAGAACTTCTCGATCATGGCGTGCTGCTGCTTGTCGCTGACGCCCTTTTCCGGCGCCGCGTGCTGGGTCGAGATGACGACGTTGATGATGCGGGTCGGCTTGCCGTCGACGTACTCGACCGAGACCTGCGACTTGGCATCGGGGCGCAGCCACTTGGCCAGCTTGCCGGCCTTGCGGATGCGGGTCAGTTCACGGCCGAGGCGGTGCGCGAACATGATCGGCGCCGGCATCAGCTCGGGCGTTTCGTCGCAGGCATAACCAAACATGATGCCCTGGTCGCCGGCACCCTGTTCGGCGTGCTTCTTGCCTTCCGCCTTCTTGGCGTCGACGCCCTGCGCGATGTCCGGGCTCTGGGTGGTCAGGTAGTTGTTGATGAAGATGCGGTCGGCATGGAAGACATCGTCGTCATGGATGTAGCCGATGCCGCGCACGGCGTCGCGGATCACCTTGTCGATGTTGATGACGTCGCCGATCGGCTTCTGGCCAATCTTCGGAATGGTGATCTCACCGCCGACGACCACGATGTTGCTCTTGGCAAAGGTTTCGCAGGCCACTCGGCTCTTCGGATCGATCGCGAGGCAGGCGTCAAGCACGGCGTCGGAGATGGTGTCGCAAACCTTGTCGGGATGGCCTTCACCGACGGACTCGGAGGAAAAGATGTAGGAGCGGGACATGATGCTGTCGTTTGTATTGATGAATGATGATGCGTTGATGCGAACTTTGAGAGTATCGCCGCTTGCCCGGTCGTCAACGCGGATTTCGGCTGCCGGCGTGTGATCGACCGGGCTCGGTCCGTACGGGTCGGATGCTCCTGACCGCCCTTCTCGCCGCCGCAGCGGCCCAGTTGCCAGGGACCCAGCCGCTGGCCCCGGATCCGGATTTTTCGGCGACCATGGTCGCTGGGATCCACCGCTACCTCGACCGCGCGACGGCCGCCTCCGTGGCGGGTCGTGCGACGCACTGGCGGCGCGCCCTCTCCTCGCCTTCCGCCTACGCCGCCTCCGTGAAGCCGAACCGCGAGCGCCTGGCCCGCCTGCTGGGGGTGGTCGATGCGCGCCTGCCGGTACGGGAATTGGAGTTCGTTGGCGGTACCACCACACCCTCGCTCGTCGCCGAGACCGCCGAGGCCGCCCTTCATCGTGTGCGCTGGCCGGTGTTCGACGGCGTGTTTGGCGAGGGCCTGCTCCTGCAACCCAAGGGCGAGACCTTGGCGCGGGTCATCGTGCTGCCGGATGCCGGGCAGACCCCGGAGCAATGGCTGGCCCAGAGGGACGGCGCGGTCGCCGCCGCCCTGATGCGTGCCGGCGTACAGGTGGTCATCCCGGTCCTGCTCAGTCGCGAGGCCGAGTTCTCCGGCAGTGAACGACTGGGTCGCTTCACCAATGTCACGCATCGCGAGTGGATTTATCGCCAGTCTTTCATCCTCGGTCGCCATGTCATTGGCGACGAAATCCAGAAGGTGCTGGCCCTGGTCGATGGCTTCGCCCAGCAGCCGGAGCAACTGCCGGTCTGCGTCGCCGGTTACGGCGAGGGCGGTCTGCTGGCCCTGTATGCCGGTGCCCTCGACGAGCGCATCGGTTCGGTCGAAGTCGCCGGCCACTTTGCGCCGCGCGAGAACCTCTGGCAGGAGCCGCTCGAACGCAGTGTCTTCGGCCTGCTGCGCGAGTTTGGCGACGCTGAACTCGCCAGTCTGATCGCGCCGCGCCGGCTTGCCATTGCGCATGATCATTATCCCGAGGTTGCCGGTCCGCCGGCGCCGGGGCAGGGCGTGCGTGCCGTGGCGGCACCCGGCGTGCTGACCACACCGCCGCTCGCAGCCGTGCAGGCGGAACTGCAGCGCGCGCTTGACCTGACGCGTGGGCTGGAGCCAAGCTGGGCCCGGCTGTTTGAGGCGGGTGCGCCCTCGGGGGAATTGCTGCGGCATCTGCTGCCGGCGGCGACCGCCGACGCGGTGGTCGCGCGATCGGCGGCAAAGTCGCTGTCGTCGGCCGTGATGATCCCGGAGAGTGCCGATGGGGTGCGCGAGCGCCAGCGTCGCCAAGTGCGCGAGCTGGAAGCCTTTCATCAGCGCCGCCTCGCCCTCGTCGAGACCGAGCGCACCGAAAGCTTCTGGAAACCGCTGCCGGTGCAGCCGTTGGAGGCCTTCGAGAAGCGCACGGCCACCGAGCGCGAGCGTTTCTGGAACGAGGTCATCGGTCGCCTGCCGGATCCGGACCGAGCCGCCAACCCGCGCAGCCGGCTGGTGCGCGAGACCGACACCGTCGCGATTTACGAGGTCGTGCTCGATGTCTGGGACGACGTCTTTGCCTGGGGCTGGCTGGCCCTGCCCAAGGATCTGCAGCCGGGGGAACGCCGGCCGGTGGTGGTCTGCCAGCATGGCCTGGAGGGCCTGCCTGAGCACTGCTTTGAGACCGATCCCAGCGTGCGTGCCTTCGGCGCCTACAAGGCCTTTGCCCTGCGCCTCGCCGAGCAGGGGTACGTCACCTTTGCGCCGCACAATCCCTATCGCGGCATGGACGCCTTTCGCTCGCTGCAGCGCAAGCTGCACCCGCTCGGCCTGAGCCTGTACTCGGTCATCAACGGCCAGCACCAGCGCCTGCTGGAATGGCTCAAGGCCCAGCCGTTCACCCGGCCCGACAAGATCGCCTTCTATGGCCTCAGCTACGGCGGCAAGTCGGCCATGCGCACGCCTGCGGTGCTGACCGATTATTGCCTGAGCATCTGCTCGGGCGACTTCAACGAGTGGGTGCGCAAGTGCGCCACGACCGACCTGCCGCTCAGCTACGTTTTCACCCACGAGTATGAGATCTGGGAGTGGAATCTCGGCGGCACCTTCAATTATGCCGAGATGGCCGCCCTCATCGCCCCGCGGCCCTTCATGGTCGAGCGCGGTCACAACGACGGCGTTGGCATCGACGAATGGGTCAATTACGAGTTCGCCAAGGTCCGGCGCCTCTACAACAAAATCGGCCTCGGCGAACGCACGGAGATCGAGCACTTCGACGGGCCGCACACCATCCACGGCGTCGGTACCTTCGACTTCCTGCGCCGCCACCTCGGCGAGCCCCGCGCAGCCCGCTGAGGCGGGTGCAAAATCCCGTTTGCCAGTCGGTCGACGCCGCCCAAGCTGCGGTCATGCACGACCCCCGCGTTGACCAACTCGCCCGCCAGCTCGTCCGTTACTCGACCCAGGTGAAGAAGGGCGACTTCGTCTGGATCGACTGCTTTGACGTTCCGCCTTGCGTGCCCCAGGCATTGATCCGGGCCGTGGTCGAGGCCAAGGGCCGGCCGCTGGTGCGCCTGCATGACACCACGGTCAGCCGCGAACTGCTGCGCCATGCCGATGCCAGCCAGTACGAGGTCATCGCCGAGAGCGACCTCGCGCTGATGAAGAAGATGGACTGCTACATTGCCGTGCGCGGCAGCCACAACATCACCGAGCACAGCGACGTGCCTGCCGAGAAGATGAAGCTGGTCATGTCGCTCCTGCGCCCGGTGCAGAACCAGCGGGTCAACGATACCCGCTGGTGCGTGCTGCGCTGGCCGACCTCGGCCATGGCCCAGCAGGCTGGCATGAGCACGCAGGCCTTTGAGGACTTTTATTTCAAGGTCTGCCTGCTCGATTACGCCGCGCTGCTGCCGGCCATGAACGCGCTCAAGAAGCTGATGGACAAGACCCGCGAGGTCCACATCACGGGTCCTGGCACCGACCTGCGCTTCAGCCTCAAGGGCCTCAAGGCGATCGCCTGCGGCGGCCGCCACAACATTCCCGATGGCGAATGCTTCAGCGCGCCGGTGCGCGACAGCGCCGAGGGGGTGATCAGCTACAACGCGCCAACCATCTATCAGGGCATCGCCTTTGACTCCGTGCGCCTGGAATTTAACAAGGGTCGCATCGTCAAGGCCACCGCCAACAACACCGAGGCGATCAACCGCATCTTTGACAGCGACGCGGGCGCGCGTTACATCGGCGAGTTCGCCATCGGCTTCAATCGCGAGATCCGCGAGCCGATGCGCGACATCCTGTTCGACGAAAAAATTGCCGGCAGCTTCCACTTCACCCCCGGTCAGGCCTACGAGGGTATCGCCGACAACGGCAACCGCAGCCAGGTGCACTGGGATCTCGTCTGCATCCAGCGCCCCGAGTACGGCGGTGGCGAGATCCGCTTCGATGGCAAACTGATCCGCAAGGACGGCAAGTTCGTCCTGCCGGAACTGAAGCCGCTCAACTGAACGGAGGATTCCAAAAAAGCTCGCGGGCGCACTGATGAATCGGTGCGCCCGCTGCCGTATGGGCTTGATCCTCTCCATGAAGTCCTTCCTCCTCTCCCTGTTCGCCGTCGGTCTCGCCGCGGCCCAGTCGCCGACGCGCGAGATGCGCGATCTCAACGGGTACTTCCCGATGGCCCCGGTCGCCTCCGAGCAGGCCTGGCCGGCGCGGCGCGCGGAGATCGAGCGGCGCGTGGCGGTCGCCGCCGGCCTCTGGCCGATGCCGGAGAAGACCCCGCTCAACGCGGTCGTGCACGGCAGGGTCGAGGGCGACGATTACACGGTGGACCGCGTCTTTTTCGAGAGCCTGCCGGGGCACTTCGTCACCGGCAGTCTGTACCTGCCGAAGCAGCGCCCGGCGAAAATGCCGGCCGTGCTCTGCCCGCATGGCCACTGGCCGGATGGCCGCTTCATGGATCGCGGGGTTGGCACGGCGGCGACGAAGAAGGAGCTCGACACCGGCGCCGAGGAGTTGGAGTGCGCCGCGCGCTCGCCCCTGCAGGCGCGCTGCGTCCAGCTCGCACGCATGGGTTGTGCGGCCTTCCTCTATGACATGCTCGGGTATGCCGATTCCGTGCAGTTCACCGAACACCGCCATGGCGCCGCCAAGACGGGGTTTCTCAGCCCCGGTGCGGACCTGCGGCTGCAGACCTACTTTGGCCTGCAGACCTGGAATGGCCTGCGTGCGATCGACTTCCTGCTGACCTTGGAAGGGGTCGATCCGCAGCGCATCGGCTGCACCGGCGCCAGCGGTGGCGGCACGCAGACGATGATGATCGCCGGTCTCGATCCGCGCGTCAGCGCCGCCTTTCCCTGTGTCATGGTGTCCACCGCCATGCAGGGCGGCTGCACCTGCGAAAACAGCCATCACCTGCGCATCGGCCAGGGCAACATCGACATTGCCGCGCTCACGGCGCCGCGTCCGCTCGGCCTGACTGCCGCCGATGACTGGACCAAGGAATTGGCCACCAAGGGCCTGCCCGAGTTGAAGGATCTGTATGCCAAACTTGGCGTGCCCGACCATCTCTCGGCCCACCTGGCCACCCAGTTCCCGCACAACTACAACCTGCCTTCACGCAAGGCGATGTACGCCTTCTACAACCAGCACTTTGGCCTCGGCCTGAAGCAGCCGGAAGTGGAACGCGAGTTCCGCGTGCTCGGCCGCGAGGAGTTGTCGGTCTGGACCGGCGACCATGCCGCGCCCACGGGTGATCAGGTGGGTGTCGCTCACGAAAAGGCGGTCTGCGCCTGGATGACGGCCCAGGATGACAAACAGATCCAGCCACTGGTGCGCGGTGGCGACAAGGCCGCCCTGCGCGCCACGGTGGGGGCGGCCTGGGAGGTGCTGATTGGGCGCCAGCCGCCGACGCCCGCTGAGGTCGACTACGAACTGCTCCGCAAGGATGATCGCGGTGACTACCTGCTCATGGAGGGAGTCAGTCGCCTGAAGGCGCAGGGCGAGGAGGTGCGCGCGACCTTTCTCTATCCGAAAAACTGGCGCGGCGAGGCCGTGCTCTGGCTGAGCCTGGAAGGAGCTGCCAGCATCCACGGAGACTCCGGACCGACTCCGGCCGCGCGCGCCCTGCTCGATGCCGGTAAGGCGGTCGCCTGTCCCTCGCTCTACCTGCAGGGGGCCACCGAACAGCCCAAGGCCGGCGACAACCTGCGCGCCAAGCCCAACGACTTCCGCGAGTTCAGTGGCTACACCTTTGGATACAATCCCAGCCTGTTTGCCCGCCGGGTGCATGATGCCATGACGATGGTCGCCATGATGCGAGGTCGCAGCGAGTACCCCCTCAAGGGACTGCAGATGCGCGGCAGCGACGGAGCCGGTGCCATCGCCCTCGCCGCCGGAGCGCTGCTCGGTTTGACCGGGGTTGAAGCAGAGACAGAAGGCTTCCGTTTTGCTGACCTGACCGATCCCTGGCACGTTCACTTTGTCCCGGGCGCAGTGAAGTATGGTGATGTCGAGGGCCTGCGCCGTTTGTGCGAGCCTTGAGGAAAGCGCGTCGGTGAAAAAAGTCGGATCGTTTTGCCCTGGCGCGACGTTTCGAGTGGTTCATGAACACGCCCCTGACCCGTCGCACCAGCCTCAAGCTCTTCACCGCCGGAACCCTCGCCAGCCTTGCCGGTGGCAGGCCTCTTGCTGCCGCCTCTGTGCCGGCGACCGTGGATCCGTGGGCTCGGACGCATGATCGGGTCTTCCTGGGGGGCGAATTCTGGGCGAATCCGATGGAGGACTGGTGCGTGCGCGAAGGCGGTGCCGAATGCCTGAACCCGGGTCCGGGGCGCAGTGTCCATTCGCTCACCCACCAGATCACCCGCGCCGGCAGCTTCACGATGACCGTGACACTGACCCGCCTGGAGACGCTGAAGAGCGACGGTGGTGCCGGTTTCCGCATCGGCCTGCGCAGCGAGATCGACGAGCATCGCAGCAACTGCTTTGTTCAGCGCGGTGTGCAGGCGGGCTGGCAGGGCGGGCAGTTGCTGCTCGGGCCGAAATCGGTCGCCTTCGCCGAGGGCGCCACCCGGCCGCGCCTGCGCTTGGCCCTCCAGGGTGTGACCACGGGTGCCGAATGCAGCCTGACCCTGCGTGCCCTGGATGCCGACAGCGGTGCCGAGTTGGCCAGCCTCACGCACCGCCTGCCGGCCGATCAGGTGCTCGGCAATGTCTCGATCGCCAACAACTTCGCCGCCGGTGGCGCCGGCGCAGCGAAGGGCAAGAAGGGAGGCAAGGCCAAGGCTGCAGGCAACGCGGTGGGCGGTCGCTACCGTTTCCACAACTGGACCCTGGAGGGCGATGCCTTCACGGTCAGCGAGGCCAATCGCTTTGGGCCCATCCTCTGGACGATGTATTCGCTGAGCGACTCGCGCGGGCCGGAGGGCTTTGTCATGAAGCTCAGCGCCCTCACCGGGCCGCTTGGAGCCAAGGACAATCCCGAGATCGAATTGCGGATCGAGAAAGACGGGGCCTGGAAATCGCTCGGCAGTGCCAAACTCGATCCCGATGCCTGGACGGCGACCTTCCGCCTGCCCAACTGGGATGAGAAGCGCGCCACGCCTTACAAAGTGGTGTATCGCGAGAAGCACAGCGATGGCGCCCATACCGACCACGAGTGGGCCGGCATTATTCGGTCGAATCCCGAGGGGCGGCCGCTGCGTCTGGCGGCGCTCACCTGCCAGAACGACTATGCCTTCCCCTATGCCCCGGTGGCCGAGAACGTGCGCAAGCTGGATCCCGATCTGGTCTTCTTCTCCGGCGATCAGCTCTATGAGAACCACGGCGGCTTTGGCATCATCCGCGACGACGCCGAGCGCGCGATCCTGAATTACCTGCGCAAGTTCTACCAGCACGGCTGGGCCTTCCGCGAGGTGATGCGCAACGCGCCGACGCTTTGCCTGCCGGATGACCACGACGTTTTCCAGGGCAACATCTGGGGCGAGGGCGGCAAGCCGATGGACGTCGGTGACAGCGGCGCCTCGTCGAAGGGCGGTTACATTCAGCCGGCACGCATGGTCAACGTCGTTCACAAGACCAACTGCGCCCACCATCCCGATCCCCACGATGCCAAGCCGGTGCTGCAGGACATCAGTGTGTATTACGGCGACATGGTCTACGGCGGCGTTGGTTTCGCCATCCTGGCCGACCGCCAGTGGAAGAGCGGACCGGAGAAGGTCGACACCGGTGGCGGTCGCGCCGATCACGTGACCGAGGCGGACTTCGACACCTCCAAGCTCGATAAGCCGGGGCTGGTTTTGCTCGGTGAGCGCCAGGAGCAGTTCCTCAAGGAATGGTCGAGCGACTGGCGTGGCCACAAGCTGAAGGCGGTGCTCAGCCAGACGGTTTTCGCCAACGTCGCCACCCATCATGGCGACTTCAATGGCTACCTGAAGGCCGACCTCGACTCCGGTGGCTGGCCGCAGACACCGCGCAATCGCACGATCGAACTGATGCGCCCGAGCAAGGCCCTGCACATCAATGGCGACCAGCATCTCACCACCTTGGTGCAGTATGGCGTCGAGAAACAGCGCGACAGCAACTGGTCGTTTTGCACGCCCGCCATCGCCGCCGGTTACCCGCGCTGGTGGCGGCCGGATGAACTGAAGATGCCGCACGCCAATCGTCCTGCGCACGGGCTGCCGGACACCGGCGAATACGTCGAGGGACTCGGCAACAAGGCCTACGTCTACGCGGTCGGCAATCCGCTGGTCGGCCAGGCGCCGAACCGCTACGACAAGGCCCACGAAAAGGGCAGCGGCTTCGGCTTCATCACCTTCGACACCGACAAGCTGACCTACCACGTCGAGTCCTTCCGCTTCCTCATCGATGCCACCGATGGCAAGGCCTCGAACCAGTTCCCCGGCTGGCCGGTGACGATCCAGCAGAAGGAGAACCGCGGCGAGAACGTCTTGAAGTGAGCCCCCGTAGGCGCGTTGGCCACAACGCGGGTGTTGGGAGAACCTTTGTCCAGTGCGCCCGAGCCCGCCTTCTGGCGAAGTCGCCTACTGGGCGCAAGCTTGGGGCGGTCGCGGCGTTTCCCTGCGACCATGCTGCTGCGCTTGTTTCTCCTCTCCCTGGCCCTGCCGTCGCTGTCGGTCGCCCAGCAGCCGCCGGCTGCCAAAAAGAAGAAGGCTGCGCCGGCGGCACCCCGCCTGACCGCGCCGCTGGCCCAGCACCTGAAGCGGGCGGATCCTGTGTTGCACCTGGATCAGCCTGATTTTGTCATTGCCGGCGATCTGCGCTTGTGGGCGGTGGCCATCGAACACGACGGCCAGGCCGACACCCTGCGCCTGCTCACCCGTGGTGAGGGCGACTGGCAACCGGTGGCCGCGCTTTCCGAACCCGGGGTGATTCATCAGCCGGCAATCGCCGCCGATGGCGAAAACGGTGTCTGGGCCTTTTGGAGTCAGGCCAACGCCCTGGACGTGATGACGCTGCGGGCCTGCCGCTTCGCCAAGGGCGAACCCGGTCCGCGCCTCGAACTCGCCGCTCATGAGGATGCCGGTTGCGGTTTTGCCGATGCCGGCACCGACGCCGCGGGTCGGGTCTGGGTGGCTTGGCAGGAGATCCGCCCCGGGGCCTCGCGCCTCTGGACGCGCTATTGGAGTCCGGACACCCGCGTGTGGTCGTCGCCCGTGCGGGTCTCCTCGCCCGAGACTGGCGGCCATTGGGAGCCGCGTCTGGCCTTCACCGATGCCAAAGGCGCCTGGATCGCCTACGACAGTTCCGCCGGTGGCGAATTCAACCTGCGTCTCGCCCGTGTCGGGCTCGATGGCGCGGTGCAGGATCGCGAACTGCTGGCGACCCCCGAATACGAGGCACGCGCCAGCATTGCCGCCGATGCTCAGGGCGGGCTCTGGATCGCCGCCGAGCGTGGCCGCCGCCAGTGGGGCTTGGATTCGCGCGGTCATGAAAACGACATGGGTCTCAACGCCCACAAGCGCCTGCTGCTGGGGCGCTACGATCCCGCCACCGGCGTCTTCACTGAGGTGCCGGTGCCCGACAAAGGGCGACCCACCCCGGCCCCTGACCCCAGCCCAGGCTTCGCCGTCAATCTGCCCTCGGTCGCCGTGCGCGAGGGCCAGGTCTGGCTGGGTTACCGCAGCTTTGCCAACGCCTTCTGGCGCGTGGCGGTGACGCGTTACGATCCTGCCAGTGGTCGCTGGGCCGAGCCGGCTGCGCTGCCCGACAGCACCATGGGGCAGGATCGTCGCCAGGAACTGCATGTCGGTCCCAAGGGCGGCCTCTGGATCACCTGGGCCACTGACAAGCGCACCAGCAAGGCCAGTGGCATTGCCGAGATCCACACGGCCCAGCTCCGCCATGACGCCGACTGGCCGCTGCTGCCCGAGGAGCCGGAGGCCGCCATCGCCCGCAGCCCGGAGCCAAAACCCTACCTGAATGAGCCCACCCCGCCGCGGCCGCTCGACGAGCATCACACCTGGACGATCGGCGGCAAGACCTACCGGCTGGTCTGGGGCGATCTGCATCGCCACACCGACCTGTCGAACTGCCGCACCGGCTTCGACGGCTGCGCGCACGAGCACTACCGCTACGCCCTCGACCTCGCCGGTCTCGACTTCCTCGGCACCTCCGATCACACCGACATCGGCAAGATCTACTCGCCCTACGAGTGGTGGCACACCCAGCGCTTGGTCGATGTCTTTTACGCGCCCGGCCGCTTCACCTCGCTCTACGCCTACGAGCGCGAGCAGCCCTTTCCCTGGGGGCATCGCAACATCGTCTTTGCCCGCCGCGGCGGGCCGATCGTGTACATCAACCGCGCCACCTACCGCGCCTCGCCCTGGCAGAAAACCCTGCCGGTTGCCGCGGGCATCCAGCCCATCCAACCGACCGAACTCTGGGACCTGCTCAAGCGCCACGGCCAGCCCTGCGCGGTGATCAGTCACACCGGTGCCACCGGCATGGGCACCGACTGGACCCGCTACGAGCACGGCATCGACAACACCCACGAGAATGCCGTCGAGATCTTCCAGGGCGCCCGCGTCAGCTACGAAGGCCTGGGCCTGCCACAGCCGACGGTGGGTTTGCGCGAGGGCGAGCCCTACACGCCGCACCGGCTGGCGGGCGACGAACATCCGCAGCCGCCGGGCGCGATCACCGACTTCGATGCCGGCTTCAAAAAGCCGCAGGGCTACAACAACGGCGTCTATCAAAAGGCGCTCGCTGTCGGACACAAACTCGGCGTCTTCGCCTCGAGCGACCACATCGCCACCCACACCTCCTTTGGTGGGGTTTATGTCGAGCAGTTCACCCGCGAGGGCATCCTTGCCGGTCTGAATGCCCGGCGCAGTTGCGCGGCGACCGACAAGATCTTCGTCGAGCTGAGCTGCGGCGACCGCCCCATGGGCGAGGTCTTCGAGATCGAAGGCAAACTCGAGCTGCGTTTCCGCATCGAGGGCACAGCGCCGGTGAAGCGACTCACCGTGGTGCGCAACGAACAGGATCATCACGTGCTCGAGCCCGGTTCAAAATCGGTCGATGGCGCCTGGACCGATGCCGCGCCGCTGGCCGGCGAAAACCGCTACTACCTGCGCATTGAGCAGAGCGACGGCAACATGGCCTGGTCGTCGCCCCTCTGGATCACCGTCAAATGAAACCGCTCCTCATGTCCCGCCTCCTCTGCCTCCTCCTGCTCGGTCTTGCCGGTAGCGTTTCCGCGCAGCTCAGCCTGCCGCAGTTCTTCTCCGATCACCTGGTGCTGCAGCGCGAGCGCGAAGCCGCGATCTGGGGCCAGGCCACGCCGGGGGCGCAGGTCACGATCGGTTTCAAGGGCCGGGAAGTCAGCGTCCAGGCCGACGCCGACGGCCGCTGGCGCACTGCCATCGCCACCGGTCCGGCCGATGCCAAAGGCGCGGAGTTGACGATCACTTCCGGCTCCGACAAGCGCGTCTTGCGCGATGTGCTGGTCGGCGAAGTCTGGCTGGCCTCCGGGCAGTCGAACATGTTTTACACCATGAACCGCTCGCCGGAGTATGCCGACCTCATCGCCCAATCGACCCATCCCGGCCTGCGCATGTTCAACGCCCCGCTCGTCACGGCCGTCGAGCCGCAGGACGACATCGCCGGTGAATGGACGACCGCCACCCCCGAGACTGTGGCCGGCTGGTCGGCGGTCGCCTTCTTCTTCGCGCGCAAGCTCCACCTCGAACTCGGCGTGCCGGTCGGCGTGCTGAAAACCGCCTGGGGCGGCAAGCCGGTGGAAACCTTCACCAGTCGCGAAGCCCTGAACACCCTGCCGGGAACGAAGGCCTTGGTCGAGGCCCTGCTGCAGGAGGATGCCACCTACGATCCGGCCAAGGCGCAGGCCGCCTACGAGCAGAAGCTCGCGCAGTGGCAGGCCACCATGGCCGCTGCCAAGGGCAAGTCCGCGGCGGAGCGGCGTCGCCTGCCCAAGAAACCGACCCCGCCGAAGCGACCGCTCGACACCGAGGGCCGGCCCGGCGTCCTGTTCAATGCGATGATCCATCCCTTCGTCGGCTACAGCCTGCGCGGGGCGATCTGGTATCAGGGCGAAGGCAATGCCAAGCCCGGCGCAGTGCCCTACGATCAGACCCTGCCGCTGATGATTGGCGACTGGCGCCAGCGCTGGGGCGATGACTTTTCGTTTCACTACGTCCAGCTCGCTGCCTACCGCGCGCCCTCGACCGAGCCCGGTTCGACCGACCCCTGGCCGCTGCTGCAGGATCGCATGCGCCGCGTGCTCGCCACCACGCCGAAGACCGGCATGGCGGTCGCCAACGACGTCGGCGAGGCCAACGACATCCATCCGAAGAACAAGAAGGATCCCGGCGAACGCCTGGCGCTCTGGGCCCTGGCCCGGGACTACGGTCGCGACCTGATTTATTCCGGCCCGCTCTATCGGGAAAGCCGGGTCGAGGGCGGTGCGATGCGGGTGTTCTTCGATCACGCCGGCGACGGCCTGCGCGCCCGCGACGGCGGCGCCTTCAAGCGTTTTGAGATCGCCGGGGCCGACAAGGTTTGGCATTGGGCCGAGGCCGAGGTGGCGGGACCAGACAGCCTGCTCGTGCGCAGTCCGGCGGTCGCCGCGCCGGTGGCAGTGCGCTATGCCTGGGCCTCGAACCCCGAGGGTGCCAACCTCGTCAACAGCGCCGGACTGCCCGCCTCGGTCTTCCGCACCGATGCTTGGGACGATGTCGAACTCAAGGTCGATCCGGCTGCCCAGCAAGCCGCCGCTGCGGCTACCGCCCGTCGCGCCCTCGGGGCGGAGATCCGGGCTCTGGCGGCCGAGCGCGACACCCACCCGCGCGGCTCACCCGAGTATCAAGCCAAACAGAAACGCTTCCTCGAACTCATGGCCCGCTTCAAGGCCGGGGCGGGGGCCGTTGATCGATGATGGTTGATCGGGCTCAAGGGAGCGCGGGCACTGTTGCCCGCTTCTTCTGAGGAGGCCAGACTTTGGAACCACGAATGGCACGAAGG
>JAEYYS010000408.1 GCA_023428335.1 Verrucomicrobiota bacterium
GCTCAACCCAGCCCTGCAGGGCCGAGCGCGCGCCGGTCGGCAGGGTGCTGAAAGAGGCACCGGCGAGGATGACCGCGGAGAAATCGGCGAGCAGGCTGTTGCTGAGCTGGGTCGCCTCGGCCATGACCAGCGGCGTCTGCCAAACTTGATCGAAGTGGTGCCAGACCTCGCCAGCGAGCGTCGAGGTGACGCCCGGACCGGTGACCAGCAGCACGCCATCGAGGCGCACCGGCCGGAAGCTCGGGCTGCCGAGATCAGGAACGCTGCCGTGGTAACCGGTGGCGAGCGCCTGCACCTGCAAACCGTCTTCGCGGGCGATCACCTGCATCAGCTCGCGCAAGGCCGCCGGGCTGAGCGACTCCTGCACGCCCACCGGCACCACGATGCTGCCCTGAGGCCAGGTCGGGCGCGGATCACCGGCGGTGGTGAAGCGGCGCGTGGCCGCCCAGCAGCGCACCTTGGCTTCGAGCAGGCGGAAGAGCGCGCGCGGCGCCTGGCGCGATTCCCAGGAGAAGACATAGGCATAGGCCGGATCCACACCGTTGAGGGCACCGGCCACCTGGATTTGCGGCTGCTTCGCGGCGACGGGCACGTTGGGCAGTTCGGCGCCGACCAGACCAAAGGCGGACGGCAGGTGCCAGGCCGAGACATCGTAAAAATTGCTGCTGGCAAACTCCGTGCGCGTTTCGAAAATCGCCTGAATCAGCTTGTACTGACGCTGGCGCGCCGGCACCACCAGCGATTCAGCGGCGCGGAAGGTCCGGCCGTCCGCGCGCACGTCGGCCGCCGGGCGATGACTCTGGATGCGGTGGCGGACGAGCAGTTCCTGAAACGCCTGCAGGCGGGCCGGATCGCCGGGCGCGCTGAAGACATGGGCCTGCACCTTGGCTGCGGCCGCCTCGGCGAGGGCTTCGCGGTAAAACGCGCGCTGGTAGGCAAGCAGTTCCGGACGCAGGGCGACCGCGGAGCGCAGACTCGACAGCGAGGTGGCTAGCTGGTTGCGGATTGTGAAGGCAAAGGTCAGCCGCCCGTGCTCGGTTTCCTGATGATGCCCGCGCGAGCTGGCCTGCTCGAAGAGCACGCCGACTGAGCCGTTGACGTCGGGATAGGTCGAGCCCTTGCCAATGTAAAAGTCGTCGTAGGACTCGCCGCTGTAGTAGAGCGAGCCGATGGCGTCGAGGACGCGGGCATGCTCCTGCGCCATGCGTTCGGTGAGTGACTGGTTTTCCTCGGGCGTCAGCGGGTGCACCATCTTGGCGATGCCCGGCTGGAAAAAGTAGCTGCGGTTGACGTTGCCCATCTCGTGGTAGTCGGTGACGAGATTGGGCTGCCAGTCATGAAAGAGACGCAGCCGCCCCTGCGACTCCGGATGCACCGCCGGCAGCCAGTCGCGGTTGAGGTCGAACCAGTAATAATTGGATCGACCGTTCGGCCAGCCCTCCTGGTGCTCGCGATCGGCCCGGTGCCCGCTGGGCCGCCGGCCGCGGTGGCTGTTGGTCCAGTCGGCAAACCGCTCAAAGCCGTCCGGATTCAGGCAGGGCTCGAGCAGGATGACCGACTTCTCCAGCAGTTCAATCGTCGCCGCGTCGCGCGCCGCCGCCAGGTGATAGGCCAGCAGCACCGCGGCGTTCGAGGCGCTCGGCTCATTGCCATGCACGCCGTAGCCCATCCAGACGACCACCGGCGCATCGGCAGGCACCTCCGCCGACTGCGGCGATTCGACCCTCGCCACGTGCGCCTTGCGAAGGGTTTCCAGGCGGCTGTGGTTGGCGGGCGCGGTGATTTTCAGGCAGAGCAGCGGCCGCCGGCCGTGCGAGCGGGCATACTCTTCCAGCTCGATGCGGTCGGACAGCTCCGCCAGGCGCTGCAGGTAGCCGACCAGTTCATGGTGATGCAGGTGCCATTCGCCAAAGCGCCAGCCCAGGGCCTGCTCGGGGGTCGGCACCGCCGGATCGTAGTCGGCCTTGGCCACCGGCAGGTAGTACTCCAACCCCGGTGCCGCATCGGCCGCCGGGGCACGCACGGACAGGCAGAGCAGGGCGACAACGAAAAGCAGGAAGAAGGAGCGCATGGCAGCCGAGCACAAAGGCCGCGAACGGGGGCATCTTTCCGGCTTTTTGCCCGAGCCCGCCCTGCAATGCCGTGGCAGCCCGGCTCGTTTGCTTGTCATGATCCGTCGCCTCGCCCTGCCGCTCGCCCTCCTGCTGGCCCTGCCTGCCACCGGTCAGCAGCTCGCCCTGCAAAAGCAGGACGTCGTTCTGGCCCCGCCAAAGAACCTTAAAACGAAACGGCCACCGGGTTACACCATCCCCCTCATCGACGTCAGTGCTGAGACCCAGCGCCAGGTGATTGTCGATCGCGAGCCCGGCCAGTACCTCGGCCACCCGACCACCGTTTTGCTGGAGGATCACAAGACCCTGCTGACCGTCTACCCGAAGGGCCATGGCCGCGGCGCCATTGTGTACAAGCGCAGCGACGACGCCGGCCTGACCTGGAGCGCGCGCCTGCCGACGCCGAAAAGCTGGCAGACCTCGCTGGAGGTCCCCACCCTGCACCGGGTCGTCGACGCGATGGGCAAAAAACGCCTGATTCTGTTCAGCGGCCTGCACCCGATCCGCATGGCGGTTTCGGAGGACGACGGCGCCAGCTGGAGTGAACTGCGCCCGATCGGCAACTTTGGCGGCATCGTCACCATGTCGAGCCTGATCGAACTGAAGCAGCCCGGGCATTACCTGGCGTTTTTCCACGACGACGGCCGCTTCATCCGCGGTGGCAGCGAGGCCAAGTACCGGGTGAAAAGCCCGCACAGCGACCACGTCAGCACGGCGGCCAAACCCTGGCGGTTCTGGGTGTACACCACCCTGTCGACCGATGGCGGCCTGACCTGGAGCGCGCCGACGCCGATCGCCTCCCTGCCCGACGCCAACCTCTGCGAACCTGGCGCCCTGCGCTCGCCCGACGGCCGCCAGATCGCCGTGCTGCTGCGCGAAAACTCGCGCAAGTACAACAGCTTCGTCATCTTCTCCGACGACGAGGGCCAGACCTGGACGGAGCCGAAAGAACTGCCCGCCGCCCTGACTGGCGACCGACACGTCGGCAAATATGCGCCAGATGGCCGGCTTTTCCTGAGCTTCCGCGACACCACCCACGTCAGTGCCAGCAAGGGCGACTGGGTGGGCTGGGTCGGCCGTTACGAGGACCTCGTCCAAGGCAGCGAGGGGCAGTACCGGGTGCGGCTCATGGACAACACCAAGGGCGCCGATTGCACCTACCCGGGGGTCGAAGTCCTGCCGGACGGCACCTTTGTGACCACCACCTACGGTCACTGGACCGAAGGCGAACCGGCGTATGTGGTCAGCGTCCGCTTCACGCTGGCCGAACTCGATGCCAAGGTGAAGCCCTGACGATACTGTAACGCTACACGCGTTGGATTGACGTCAGGCAAAAACCCGTGCAAACTACAGAATTATGCGTCGCCCCTGGATCAAAATCGAAACCGCCACCCCGGACAAACCGGAAATCTGCGCCATTGCCACCCGCCTGCGGATCGACACCGACAGCGTCGTCGGCAAGCTGATCCGCCTCTGGTCCTGGGCCGAAGTCAATCGCGTAGACGGAAACGATATTGGCGTTACAAAGGAGTTTATCGACAAGCTCGGCGGTCGCAAGGGGTTCGCCGAGGCCTTGGAGGCCGCCGGCTGGTTGAGAGCGGAAGGCGAAGCGTTACAATTTCCCAACTTTGAGCGTCACAATGGCAACGCTTCGAAGATCCGGGGTCAGACCGCCAAACGGGTTGAACGCCACCGCCAACGCCAGCCCAGCCCCAAGGCAGGTCCCATTGTTGAATCGATCGAAGAATCGACGCCAATGGCAACACCAGAGGCCGCTCAAGAAAATACCGAATACCGTGTGGAAAACACACAGAATACACTGATTGAGAATGAATCGCCACTGGAATTTCACTCTTCGATCCAGCCAGAAGTCGAAGCGGCTGAGTCAACATTAAATAACGATAACCTCGTTACAGAAACCGAACGAGATGCGCCGTCTACGCCTGTCGAAACGGCGACGGTCGAAGGGACTGAGGAAGGTGAGCCCAGCGGCAAACTGCCGCGTTTGACCAAGCGATCGGCGCGGTTGCCTGCGGATGAAGATCAACCGATGCTGTTCTGAGTCGCTTTGGCTTTTGTAGCGTTAAAACCGTTACATTTTGCAGTAACTCAGCAGCATGTCGACCGCAGCTCGGGCGTGTGACGCGAGCCCTTGCTGACGGGGGCCTGTCGTTGCCCGGGGCCGTTCGGCGGTCATAAAAACCCGCTACCGCCGGTCGCCGGCGACTTTTTTATCGGTGCGCAAGCTTGCCGCTTGCGTGGGCGTCGGCCCTGCCGCAAACAGGGCGGGCGCATGAGCGGATTCACCGGCACACTCAACCCCCAGCAACGAGAAGCGGCAACCCACATCCATGGCCCGCTCTTGATCCTGGCCGGGGCCGGCACCGGCAAAACCCGCGTCATCACCGCACGCATCGCCTACATGGTCAATGAGGGCATCCTGCCCGAGCACATCCTGGCGGTCACCTTCACCAACAAGGCCGCCACCGAAATGCGCGAGCGCGTCAAGGACATGGTCCGCGACGGCCTGGGTCGCAAGGTGGTGCTCGGCACCTTCCACGCCTTCTGCGCCCGCCTGCTGCGCGAATTTGCCGCCCATGTCGGCTACAAGCCGAACTTCGTCATCTACAGCCAGTCGGAGCAGATCAGCCTGATGAAGCGGGTGCTCAAGGACCTGCTGGTCAAGGACGAGACGCTCGACCCGCAGGCGGCGCTGGCGAAGATCAGCAAGGCCAAGAACCACACGGAATCGCTGGGCGACCCCACCGAGGACCTGTATGCCGCCGTCGCCCAGCGATATGGCGACGAGATGCGTGCGCTCAACGTCATGGACTTCGACGACCTGCTCTGCCTCGGCGTGCGGCTGCTGGAGGAGAACGCCGACGTGCGCGAGTGCCTGCACGTGCGCCACCGCTTCCTGATGGTCGACGAGTTCCAGGACACGAACTCGCTGCAGATGCGCCTGCTGCGCGCCCTGGTGCCGGCGCCCTACAATGTCTGCGTGGTGGGCGATGATGACCAGTCGATCTATGGCTGGCGCGGCGCCGAGATCACCAACATCACCGAGTTCGAAAACTTCTTCCCCAACCCGACGGTGATCAAGCTGGAGGAGAACTACCGCTCGACGACGCCGATCCTGCACACCGCCAACAGCCTGATCGTCAACAACGCCGGCCGTCGCCCGAAGAAGCTCTGGAGTCGCAACCACGGCAGCGATCCGGTGCGGTTGGTGGCCGTCGAGGACGACAAGGAGGAGTCGGAAATGATCGCCCGCGAGATCGAGCGCGCCCATTTCACCATGCGCGAGCCCTTTGAGTCCTTCGCCGTGCTGTTCCGCACCAACGACCAGAGCCGCATCCTCGAGCAGGCCTTCCGCCAGCACCGCCTGCCCTACCGCGTGGTCGGCGCGCGCAGCTTCTTCGACCGCCGCGAGGTGAAGGACATCGTCAGCTACCTGACGGTGGCGCACAATCCGCATGACGACATCGCCCTGCTGCGCGTGCTCAACACGCCGACGCGCGGCATCGGCAACGCCACCGCCGAGCTGGCGCGCGACCGTTCGATGGAGCGCGGCGGCAGCGTCTGGGTGGCGCTTTGCGACGAGGATTTCCTGCGTCAGATCCCGGAAAAGTCGCGCACCGCGGTACGCAGTTTTACCGCCCTGATCAACAAATTCCATCAGTCGGCCCACACCCAGGGCACCCTGCTGACGCCGATGGCCGAGGCGCTCATGCTGGAGATCGGCTACATGGACTACCTGAAGAAGCTGGCCAAGAAACCCGAGGACATGCAGGGCTGGGAAAACGGCCTCAAGGGCCTGATGACCCAGATCACCAACTACGACGAGCGCAACCGCAAGGACGGCCTCGGCGGGTTCCTCGACGAGATCTCGCTCAACGATGAGCGCGAGGACAAGGACGACATCGAGAAGAAAAAGGGCGTCTGCCTGATCACCCTGCACGCCAGCAAGGGCCTGGAGTTCCCGATCGTCTACCTGCCCGGCCTGGAAAAGGGCATCCTGCCGCACAAGCGCAGCTACGACGAGGGCCGGCTCGACGAGGAGCGCCGCCTGTTCTACGTCGGCATCACCCGCGCCCAGAAGAAGCTGACAATGTCGTTCGTGCGCAACCGCATGAAGTGGGGGAAAACGCAGAGCGAACTGCCCAGCCCCTTCCTGGACGAGCTCGACCGCACCTACCTGGAGGAGTTCGACTACACCAAGCACATGAAGGAGCAGGTGCCGGTCGAGGAAACCGGCAACTTCTTCGCCGGCCTCAAGGCGATGCTGGCGGAGGAGTGAGTCGCACCTCCAGCCAGGCCGTGTCCGGCGCGAACGCCTCCGGCACCCGCGCCGCCAGCGGCAGGACCGCCGGCAGCAGGGCAAAATCCCCCGCCCCGAGCCGAACGCCGCCCAGGCTGGCTTCGCCCCGCGTCAGCGCCAGTACCCGGGCCTCACCCGGTGCACCGACGGCGCGACCCGCGACCGGCGCCCCCAACCAGACCTCAAAGTGCTCGCAAGCGACGATCCGGCCTTCGCCATCCGGCTGCGCCAGGGCCGGCTCGGCATCGTCGAACCGGATGCTGCGCAGCGACTCCTGCACGTGCAGGGCGCGCGGCCGGCCGTCGAGACCCAGGCGATTCCAGTCAAACACCCGGTAGGTGGTATCGCTGTTCTGCTGGATCTCAAAGATGACCAGGCCGGCGCCGATCGCATGCACACGCCCGCTGGGCAGGAACAGGACGTCGCCCGGGCGCGGCTCCAGCACATGCAGCAACTCCGCCACCCGTCCTTCGGCAAGGGCCTGCTCAAAAGCCGCCCGGTCGACGCCCGCCTTCAAGCCCGCGTACAGTTTCGCGCCCGGCTCGGCATGGGCCACATACCACATTTCGGTCTTCGGTTCGCCCCCGAGTTCGTCCGCCACCCCGGCGGGCGGATGCACCTGGATCGACAAATCGTCGCAGGCGTCGAGGATTTTCATCAGCAGCGGGTAGCGCGGCGCCGGATGGGCCAGTGCGGCGGTACCGAACACCTGCTCACGGTGCCGCATCCACAGGTCGTGCAGACTGGCGCAACCGGCGACCGGCTCGCGCAGCAGGCTCTGCGCCTCGGGACGGTCGCAGAGCTCCCAGGACTCGCCGCAGGGCAGCGCCGCCTCTGGCAGGCACCTGCCGAACAGCGTCTGCAGCCGCCGGCCGCCCCAGACACGGTTTTGATACAAGGGCGTGAACAGCAGGGGACGGTTCCAGCTCATGCCCTTGGCATTCCATGGACACTGCCGACGGGCAAGCAAAACCTCGCCAAGGGCCATCTCCGCCGAATCTTCCTACGAAACCATCGGCCAGGCGCGTTGTTCCACCGCATCCTGTCATGAAGCTCCCCGCCCTCCTCCTCACCCTGGCCTGCCTGCCCGCGCTCGCCCAGCAACCCGCTGAGCCGCAGACCCTGACCCCGGACCAGCTCACCAACGTGCTCACCCAGATCTCCAAGCTGGAGGAGCAGATCGCGGCCATGCGCGATGGTCGCCTCGCCGCCGCCCTGCAGAAAATCCGCGCCGGTCTCGCCAGCCCGCGTGACGCCCTCAACCTGTACATGGAGTGCGACAAGGTGGTCAACGCCGAGCGCAAGGAACTCGACAAGGCCGAGGCGCGCCGGCGTCAGGAAATGATGGAGCGGCGCGAGAAGAACGAAAACGCCGAAGACGACGGCCAATTCTCCCAAGCCGTCCTGCTCGGCCTGAAGTACCTGGCTCTGACCCTCGAAGCCAACGAGACCAAGGCAGAAGACCAGGCGGCGATGATTCCGAAACTGCAGGCTTACATTCAGGAGCTTGTCAGTAGTGCTCCCAGCCTGCGCGGCCGTTCCCTGCAGTACCTTGGCGGCGCCGTCAGCGACCGCAACCCGATTGTCGACGCCCTCCGCCTCAGCCCCTTCACCAAGCCCAAGGACTGGACGCCCCAGGCCATGGACATCGGCGGCATGTACAAAAGCACGCTGCTGCCAACCGCGGAAAAGTACAAGCCCGAACTGCTGCCGACCCTTTGGACCGAGCGCATCAGTGCCGAGAGCGCCCTGCGCAAGGAAACCATGCCGGCGCCGGAATACGAACTCTGGATTCAAGACAACGTGCCGGCCCTGCGCTGGGAGCGCGCCCGCTATCTCGTGGAAAAAGGCCCCTCGAAAATCAACGCCCTGGCCGACATGCTTGCCCTGATCAAGGAATTCCCCGGCCATGCCGACGCCCCCGGTTGGCTGAGCGAGCTGCGCAGCGCCCTCAACGAGGTCGCTCCCGCCGCCCCCAGCGCCAACCTGCCGCAGTGACGCCATGCTTGCCGGCATGCTCGCCAGCTTCCGCCACGCCCTGCGCGGCATCGCGACCAGCCTGCGCCACCAGCGCAACCTGAAGATCCACGCCATCGCAACGGTCGCGGTTCTCAGCCTCGGCCTGGCGACCGGCCTGCCCGACTGGAAATGGCTCGCCCTCTGGCTCGCCATCGGTCTGGTCTGGAGCGCGGAACTGCTCAACACCGCCATCGAGGGCCTCTGCGACCTCGTCCAGCCCGCGCACGACGAACGCGTGCGCCGCATCAAGGACGCCGCCGCCGGGGCCGTGCTGGTCGCCGCCCTCGCCGCCGCAGCGGTGGGCGTCGGAGTTTTTCTCTGACAAACCCGCCCCGGGGTCGAACCCACCCCCACCTTTCATTTGAATCTGCAATTTCGAGCCTCTGGCGACTGCGCACCGGGCTGGACAAAACCGCGCCGCCGTGCAAGCTGGCGGTTCTATGCCTGAGTTTCGCCCCCTGACGCCCGTCGTCTTCTCACTCGCTCTGCTCGCCGGCCCGGCCGTCGCGGCCAAGGTCGACTTCGCCACACAGGTCAAGCCCATCCTCGAGTCCGCCTGCACGCACTGCCACGGCGCCGACAAGGACAAGGGCGACTTCCGCCTGCACACTTTGGAAGACCTCAAGAAGGGCAACGACAACGGTCCCGGCCTGGTGCCCGGCGACCCCGCCAAGTCCTCGATCTACACGACGCTCATCCTGCCGGCCGACGACGACATGGTCATGCCGCCCGCCAAGGAAGGCCTGCTCGACAAGTCGCAGATCGAGGTCATCAAGGCCTGGATCGAGCAGGGGGCCGACTGGCCCGCGGGCACGGTGCTTGAGGTCAAGCCGCGCATCGACTTCGTCAAAAACGTCCAGCCCATCCTCGAGCAAAACTGCGTCTCCTGCCACAACCCCGAGAAGGACAAGGGCGACTGGATCCTCAGCAGCAAGAAGGAAGCTTTCGAAACCGGCGAAAACGCCCCCAACATCGTCGCCTTCGACACCGCCAAGAGCGCCCTCTACACCCTCGCCGCCCTCGCCGAGGATGACGACGACCTCATGCCGCCCGCCAAGAGTGGCGGCCCGCTGAAGAAGGACGAGATCGCCATCCTCAAGTCCTGGATCGAGCAGGGCGCCGTCTGGCCCGAGGGCGTCAAGCTCACCGCCAAGGAAAAGGCGGCGGCCGACACCAACAACCCGGACGACCTCGAACTGGTCAAAAAAATCCACGCCTTCATCGTCGCCACCTCCAAGGAAAAAGCCGAGGCCGAGATGAAGTCCTACGACACCCAGGTGCCCAAGACCGGCGTCGCCTACTCGATGGTCGCCATCAAGGGTGGCGAAGTCCTGCTCGGCAGCCCCGACAAGGAAGAGGGCCGCACCGACGACGAAGGCCCGCAGGTGAAGATCCAGATCAAGCCCTTCTGGATGGGCAAGCATGAGATCACCTGGGACGAATACGAACCCTTCCAGCTCACCGCCGAAGGCCGCAACAAGGACGGCAGCCGCAAGGTCTGGTCGCCCACCGACAAGCCCGAGGACCTCATCTCCCAGCCGACCCCGCCCTACCAGCCGATGGACTTCGGCATGGGTCGCAACGGTTTCCCCGCCATCTGCATGACCCAGCACGCCGCCAACAAGTACTGCCAGTGGCTGAGCGCCCAGACCGGTCATTTCTACCGCCTACCCACCGAGGCCGAATGGGAATATGCCGCCCGCGCCGGCACCACCACCGCCTACTTCTTTGGCGATGATCCCGCCCAGCTCGGCGAGTACGCCTGGTATTTCGAGAACGCCGCCAACTTCCAGTACAGCCAGGTCGGCAAGAAGAAGCCCAACCCCTGGGGCCTCTACGACATCTACGGCAACGTCTGCGAATGGACGCTCGACCAGTACCTGCCCGACGGCTACCAGCAGCTCGCCGCGCTCGGCGTCGGCAACAAGTGGATCCCGTCCAAGACGCCCTACCCGCACGTCGCCCGCGGCGGTCACTACGACGACGATCCGGAAATGCTGCGCAGCGCCGCCCGCCGCGCTTCGGAGCCCGGCTGGAAGCAGCAGGACCCGCAGTTGCCGAAGAGCATCTGGTACCTGACCGACGCCACCTGGCTCGGCTTCCGCATCGTTCGCCCGCTGGAAATCCCGACGGTCGAAGAGATGTTCGCCGCCTGGAACAACGGCGTCGCCCGCGAGTAAGCTGACCCTCATGCCTCACCCGGCCCGGCGCCTCGGCGTCGGGCCGCTTTCTTTATACCCACAGCCCGCGGCCGACCCGGTCTTGCATGCGCCGGCTTTGCAGGCAGGTTGCCGCATGACCGCCCGGATCTTTTCGACCGCCAGCTCCGGCCTCGTCGCCGTCCTGCTACACCTTCCCGCTTCGCTGCCCGCCCAAGCCCCGGCCGGCCCGCGCACCGTCGAGGCCGGCTTGGAAACCGCCGTGCAATGGCGCTGGCAGGTCGCCACCTCCGATCCCGCCGCCTGGGGCTGGCGCCTGGCCGATGCCCCAGCCACCAGCGGCAGCGCCGCACCGGGCAGCCAAACCCTCACCCGCCCACCGGAAAACCCGAGCGAGCACACCGTCGGTCGGGGCGACTCCCTGTACGCGATCAGCCGTCGCTACGGCCTCACCGTCGAACAACTCCAGCTCGCCAACGACCTGAAGTCCGAGATCATCCACCCCGGCCAGGTGCTGCGCATCCCGACCATGGCCGAACTGCGCACCCTGCAGCCGCCCCCACCTCCCCCCAAGCCCGGTCAACCCGCGCCCGCCCCGAGGAAGGCGCCGGAACGACAACTGCCGCAGGTGGCGCGCGCCAGCGCCCGCGTCGTTCTGCTGCAGGCCAACCTCGACCGCCAGGGCTTTTCCACCGGGCCCAGCGATGGCCAGGAGGGCATGATGTTCGATGCCGCCCTCACGGCCTACGAGGCCGAGCACCCCGGTGAACTCACCTTTGACGCCGGTCGCAAACCCGCCGCGCTGGAGGCGATGGGCGAGGCCTACACCGACTACGTGCTCAAGTACGAGGACCTGCGCTGGATCAACCCACCGGCCCCGGCCGACAAGAAACGCGGCAAGACGGCCGAGACATCCCCTGAACCCACCTGGGAAAGCCTCATCGCCGAGCCCTTCCTCGCCTACCGCAGCGCCTGGGAATTTGTCGCCGAACGCTTTCACTGCTCCGAGTCCTTCCTGCGCCGCATCAATCCCGGCGTGAAAAATCCCGAGCGACCTGGCAGCGTCTTCCTGGTGCCGAATGTCGCCCCCTTCGAGATCGAAAACGCCCTCGCTGAACCCATCCGGCCGCGCCCCGATCCCGCCGCACCCGTGACGGCCAGCATCATCGGCGGCACCCGCCTGGAGATCCGCCTGCACGAACGCCTCATTGCCCGCATGCCCGTCTCCGCCGCCCGCCCCGGCCTGCGCGGCCGCGGCACCTGGAAGGTGCTTGGCACCGTGCCACGTCCGCGCCTCATCAGCAC
>JAEYYS010000459.1 GCA_023428335.1 Verrucomicrobiota bacterium
CCTGTGCGCCGCGGCCGGTGCCGGCTTTCTCGACGCACCCTTCACCGGCAGCAAGATGGCCGCGCAGAACGCCAAACTCGTGTATTATGTCGGCGGCGACCCCGCCCTGCTCGAGCGCGCGCGGCCGGTGCTGGAACTCAGCTCGACGAAGATCCTGCCCCTCGGTGGGGTCGGCGATGCCATGGTGTTGAAGATTGTCACCAACCTGGTCACGGCAGTCACCGTCAAGGCCCTGGCGGAAGCGGCGGCCATCACCCGCGCCGAGGGCGTGCCGCTGGCGGCGCTGCAGACGGCGTTGGAGGCCAATGCCAATCACTCGCCGCTGCTCGCCATGAAGCTGCCGGCCCTGATGCAGAATGATTTTGAGCCGCACTTCGCCCTCATCAACATGCTCAAGGACGCTGACTTCGCCCGTGAACTTGCCGCCGGGGCCGGCCTCTCCACGCCGGCGCTCGACTGCACCGCCGCGGCCATGCGCCTTGCTGCGGAAGCGGGCCTTGGCGACCTCGATTTTTCCGTCATCGGCCGCCTGCAAGCATGAAGGCGGAACTCTGGCGACGGCTGCAGACCGAGGGTGGCTGGCTGAACCTTTCCAGTCGCGCCAAGTGGCGCTTGTCCGGGCCCGACCGGGTGCGTTACCTCAACGGCCAGGTCACCCAGGACGTGCGCCAGGTCGATGCCCGCCGCGCCCTGCATGCCTGCGTCACCAACGCCAAGGGCCGGATCGAGGGGGAGGTGTTTTTCCATGCGTCGCCCGACGGCGACAGTCTGCTGATCGATGCGCCTGCCGCCTTGCGTGAGTCGCTCGGTGCCCGCCTCGGCCGTTACCTCATCGCCGATGACGCCGAACTGGAGGATGTCACCGAGGACTGGCAGCTCTGGCATCGCTTCGGACCTGACCCGGGCAAGGAAGGACTTGCGGCGAACCGGCTGGGCTGCGCCGGTCGCGATTTCTGGCTGCCCGCCGGCGCACCGGCACCGGTCGCCGATCCGCTCACCGACGACGAGGCTGAGACGCTGCGCATCCTGCGCGGTGTGCCGGCAAGTCCGCAGGAACTCAATGCCGAAACCTTTCCCCAGGAGGCCGGTCTGGAAGCCGAGGTGATGAGCTTCAGCAAGGGCTGCTACGTGGGGCAGGAAGTGCTCTCGCGCATCAAGAGTACCGGCCGCATGCCGCGTGAACTCGTGGTTTGGACGGCGGAATCCGGCGAGCCGACGGTCGGCGCCGGGCTCTGGCTGCCGGACGGCACGCGCGCCGGTGTCATCACCAGTGGCGCGCGCCATCCGCTTGAGGATCGCCTGCAGGGACTCGCCTACGTGCGCCAAGGCCTGGTCGCGCCGGATTCGCAGTTGCTTGTCGGCGACGCCATGACTAGTATCTCCGCCAGCCTAAGGATCCAACACCTGCCCTGCCGATGACCTTCCTCCGTTCCACCCTCCTCGCGCTGCCGCTTCTGGCCCTCGTTTCCTGCAGTTCCGGCGGCCGGGCTGATGCCACCAACCCGACGGTCGCGGAAATGGACCAGCTTGACGTCCAGTGGGGCCTGCCACAGCGCAAGTCGCGCGGCGCCCCTCGCCGCACCTATCAGTACACGGCACCGTCCCCGAGTTATTCGATGCCCGCCGAGGCACCGCCGCCGGCCGCACCGCCGCGCGAGACGATCAGTGGTCTGCCTCCCGGTTCGCCCCAGTGAACTGCGGTCCCTCCATCGTTGCCGACGCCGTGAAACTCCCTCTGCTGCTCGCCCTCGCTGCCGCGCCCTTTTTGGTCGCCCAGGATTTGCCGACCCAGGAACCTCAGCCGGCGACGGTTCCGGCAACCGTGCCGCCCCCGGTGCAACCGCTGATGCCGTTGCCGCCGATTGAGCGGCTTGCCGACGAGGCCCAGCGCCAGCTCTTTGAGGCGGCCGGCCAGCCTGCGCCGGCACCCGGCGGACCGGTGGTCACCACGCGCGGCCGCAAAACCGTCATCAGCACCGCCGATCTGGATCTGGAGGATCCGGCCAAGTGGAAGGCGGACGAGACGCGCCAGCTCGCGGTCATGGAGGTCGCGTTCGGCGGCACCGTCGAATCCGTCATGTTCGTGCTCTACGGCCAGGACGCGCCGAAAACGGTCGCCAACTTCCGCGACAACGCCGAGGCCGGCGCCTACAACGGTCTCGCCTTCCACCGTGCCATCGAGGGCTTCATTGTGCAGACCGGCGATCCCTTGACGGCCGACGAGGGCGCGCGCGAGCGCTGGGGGACCGGTGGCGAGTCGAAGACCGTGCCGGCCGAGATCAAGCGTCGTCATCGCAAGGGCGCCGTCGCCATGGGCCGGCGTGTGGACGCGGTCAATCCCGACCGCCGTTCGAACGGCTTTCAGTTCTACTTCAGCCTGGGCAAGAGTGGCTCGCTGGACGGCCAGTACACCGTCTTCGGCCAGGTGGTCTCCGGCTTGGAGACCCTGGAACGCATCGCCAAGATGCCGGTGGACGGCAACGATTGCCCGATCGCCCGCATTGAAATCCAGTCTCTGCGTGTCATTGACCACAAAGGGCCGCTCATGCCGCCGCAGCGCGACACCGGTGACGGCCGCAAGTACACCAAGCCGGCGGCGGCCAAGGGCTTCATTGAGCGCTTCATCGAGCGCGTCTGGTGAGCGCGCCAGACGTGCTGCCGGTCAGGCCTTGGCGCGGGCCTGGTTGACCAGTTCCAGGAAGCGCGTCTTTTGTTCGGCCAGCGCGGCGACCCGGTCGGCCGGCTTGCTGCTCGCCTCCAGCAGCACCCAGCCGGCGTAGTCGATGCCGACCAGCAGTTCCGCCAGCTTGTCGTAGGGATAGGCGCCATCGCCCACCTCGTGCACATGCACGGTCTGGCCGAGGAAGTCGGCCACCTTGGCGAAGTTCGCCGCCAGGCCGGCACCCTCAAGGTCCGGCTTGTTGCAGTTCCAGCAGACGCGCACGTTGGGGCGGTCGGCGATCTCCATGATCGTGCGGATGCGGCCGAGGTCGGTGACGTCGCCATGGACTTCCAGGCGGATTTCCTGGCCGAAGCCGAGGGCGTGGTCGCCGAGTTCGGCGAGGGCGCGGCCGATCTGCTCGAGGGTGCGCTCGGCGGGGACCTCCTTGGGCAGCTTGTCGGGCTTCACCTTGACGCCGCTGCCGCCGATGTCGTGGCTGAGTTTGACGAAGTCGCGCGCCAGGGCAAGCTGGCCCTTGAGTTCGTTGGCATCGGCGCTGTGAAAGGCGCAATTGGTGCCCATGCCGAGCACTTCCACCGGGGAATCCTCAAAGCGGGCGCGCACCTCCTCGCGCTGGGCGGCGCTCAGGGTCGGGCTGACGCCGTGGGCGTGTTCGACGCGCAGTTCGACGCCGAGCACACCGGCCTGCTCACAGTTGGCCAGCAGCATCGGCAGCGGCCAGTCCGCCCCCCACTGGTAGGTCACCAGGCCGTAGCGCAGGTTCTCGCCCTTGTAGCTGAGGGCGGAGGCCCGGGTGGCGGCGAGGCTCGCGGCGCCGGCGCCGATCAGGCTGGCGAGGAAGTGACGGCGGTCGGGCAGGGTGGGGGAGTGCATGGCAGGATAACGCGGGCTTGCAGTGGCTTGTACCAGCGGGCTGCGGCTTTGGAAAGCAAAAGCTCGTGGTGCGGGCGGTAGCGAAGGATTGCATGTTGCCGCGAGGCGCGACATGATGACGCGCATGAAAACAGGCTCCTCTCCCTTTGATCTGGCCGGCCGGCGCATCTGGGTGATCGGTGGCGCAGGCTGGCTCGGTCAGGCCACCGTGACGACCCTGGCATCGCTGGGGGCACGTGTGCTTTGCGCCGATTTGCCGGGGCGTGCCGCCGCCTTCCTGGAGCAGGCGCGACCGCCGGGGGAAATCGTCGCGGCCGACTTCGATGCCCATGCCACCGAGGGCATTGACGAGTTTGTCGCCAGCCAATCCCTGCGTCATGGCGTGCCGCAGGGATTGGTCAATCTCACCTACGCTTCGACGGCGAAACGTTTGCACGAGCTCAGCGCCGAGGAGTTCGACCAGGTCAACCATGGCAATTTGACCAGTGGTTTTGTGCTGGCGCGTGCCGTCGCCGAGCGCATGGCCGAGGCCGGCTGTGGCAGCCTGGTCTTTTTCGCCAGCATGTACGGCTCGGTCGCGCCCGACCCGCGCCTATACGGCCACAGCCTCACGCCCAATCCGGTCGAGTATGGCGTCAACAAGGCGGGCGTGCGCCAGATGGCACGCTACTTCGCCGCGCATTACGGCGACCGCGGGGTGCGCAGCAATTCGATCTCGCCCGGGCCCTTCCCAAATCCCGCCGTGCAGGCAGCCCACCCGGATTTTGTTGCGCGGTTGGCCGACCGCCTGCCGCTGGGCCGGGTGGGCGAGCCGGCTGAGATTGCCGGCGCGGTCGCCTTTTTGCTGGCCGATGCGGCCAGTTACATCACCGGCATCGACCTGCCCGTGGACGGCGGCTGGACGGCTTGGTGAATGGAAAACTTTCCTCCCATCCTCCTGGTTAGAACAAGCCTGTCAGCGTGGTTGAACGAGGTCGTTCGGGGACTTTGTGAAAAATTTCACAAATAACTCTTGCGACCTCTGGGCCTCGGGCTAAATCACCGTTCTGGCCCCGGCCAACCTAACGCCATGTCGTTCCCGCCCCTCCCGCAACCCTTCGCCACGCCCGTGCTCGCCAGCGGTGTGCACAGTTACGCCTCGGAGCTTTTCAAGGACGTTGGTTTCCTGGGTTTCCTGACCAACTCGGTGGTGGTCGCCCTCGCCGTCCTCGGCCTCGTCCTGTGGTTCTCGCGCAAGGCGACCCGCAACATGACGCTGGTGCCGCACAAGGCGCAGAACTTCCTCGAATTCGTCATCGAATTCCTTTACGGCCAGGTGGTCGGCATTGTTGGTGAAAAGCAGGCCAAGCGTGCCTTTCCGCTGCTCGGCACCATCTTCATTTACATCCTGGTCTCGAACTGGTTTGGCCTGTTCCCGGGCGTTGGCACCATCGGCTGGGGCGAGGGCACCGGCGTTCTCTCCATCAAGGCGGCCGAGTCGCCGCTGCTGCGTCCGCCGACCGCTGACCTGAATGCCACCATCGGTCTGGCCGTCTCTGCCTTCCTGGTCTGGATTGTGCTCACCCTGCGTGAGGTTGGCATCTGGGGTTTCATCGTCCACACCTTTGGTCCCAAGGGCGGTCTCAAGGGGCTGATGGGCATCGCGGTGGCCGTGGTCTTCTTCTTCGTTGGCATCATCGAGCTCGTCTCGATCGTCATCCGCCCGGTCACCCTGTCGATCCGTCTGTTCGGCAACATCTTTGCCGGCGAGAACGTCCTGCACACGATGAGCGACCTGATGGCCAACCAAGGGCCCGTGTTGAGCTTCCTCGGCAGTGTCGCCCTGCCGCTGCCCTTCTATTTCATGGAACTGCTGGTCGGCCTGCTGCAGGCGATCGTGTTCACCCTGCTTTGCGCGGTGTACATCCAGCTGTCCACGACCCATGATGATCACGGTCACGAAGAGGATCATCATTGATTGAATTTGCCCGCGGGACCATGCGCAACGCGTGGACGTGGGCGAGACAACACAACCACACCTGACACACCTATGACGATGGAACTCATCTCGATGGCCGCTGAAGGCGGCGCCGCCGCCGGCGGCCTTACCGGCAACCTGACCATGGCGATCGGCGGTGCCGCCGCTGCCCTTGGCGTCGGCATGATCGGCTCCAAGGCCGTGGAAGCCGTCGGCCGCAACCCCGGCGCCTTCGGCAACATCCTGACCCTGGGCATCATCGCGATGGCCCTTGCGGAAGGTCTCGGCATTATCGCCTACCTTGGCGGTTTCGGCGGCTAATCCCCGTTTTGTGCCGGCGGTCCGCCTTCGGGCCGCCGGCATCTGCTTCACCTCTCTCAACCTCCCTCGTTTCGCCGTTACGTTATGATCACCTCGCAGCCTGTTTTTATCGCAAGCCTGGCCGACACGTTCGGACTTGCTTGGCCGAAATTCTTTGCCCAGGTGCTCATCTTCTGGATCGTTTTCGCGATCCTGAAAAAGTATGCCTTCGGTCCGATCCTCGGCATGCTTGAGCAGCGCCGCCAGCGCATCGCCGATGGCGAGGCCAAACTCGAAAAAATCGCCCGCGACCTCGCCGAGGCGGAAAAGAACGCCAAGGCCGTGCTCGACAAGGCCAACGCCGAGGCCGATCGCCAGATCAAGGAAGCCGGCGAAAGCGCCCGCGCCCTCGCCGAGAAGCGCCAGCAGGAAGCCGTGCATGAAGCCGGCCAGATCATCGCCAAGGCCCGTGAGGCCGCCCAGCTCGAACACGAGCAGCTCATGTCCCAGCTCAAGCGCGAATTCGGCCGCATGGTTGCCGACGCCACCTCGCGCGTGACCGGCAAGGTCCTCAACACCGACGACCAGTCCCGCATCAATCAGGAGACGACCGCCCAGGTCTCCCTGTGATTTCCAACCGACCCCCGCGAATCCCCGGCCCATGAAAATCAGCAAGGAAGCACGCCGCACCTCACGCCAGCTTTTCCGCGTCTGCCTGGCCGACGGCAAGCTCGACGAATCCCGCGTGCGCCTTGTCGTTGCCCAGGTCGCCGCCTCCAAGCCGCGCGGTTACATCGCCATTCTCGACGCCTTTCTGGGGCAGGTTCGCGCGGAGATCGACAGCCATCGCGCCCTCGTCGAAAGCGCCACGCCGCTGACCGCCGAGCTGCAGTCGAACCTCGCCTCCAGCCTCGCCACCAAGTATGGCCGCCCCCTGAGCCTTGAATTTCAGACCCAGCCGGAGCTGCTCGGCGGCATCCGCGTCAAGGTCGGTTCCGACGTCTGGGACGGCAGCGTCAAGGCCCGCTTGGAAAACCTCCGGGTCTCGCTTGCCTGAGCCGCCTGCCTCCGCCTTTCCCCTCCACCCTTTCAGCGCCCCGCCCCAACCCTTCCAACACACGCAGTCATCATGAGCAACATCCTCCAGGAGATCGAATCCCAAATCGCCGGCCTCAAGACGGCGGTCACCAAATCCAACGTCGGCGTGGTCCGCGAGATCGGTGACGGCGCCGCCAAGATCGAAGGCTTGAGCGATGTCATGCTCAACGAAATGATCGAGTTCCCCGGCGGCCTCTTCGGCCTGGCCCTGAACCTCGAAGAGACCGAAGTCGGCTGCGTGCTGCTCGGCTCCGGCGAACACATCAAGGC
>JAEYYS010000475.1 GCA_023428335.1 Verrucomicrobiota bacterium
CTTTCGACGCGTCGCCCCAGCGCCCGCGCCCCGGGCAGATGCCGCGTCAGATCGGCGAGCCGGGCCAGGCGCGGCACGGCCTGGAAACTCGGGTAACCGCCAAACAGTTCATCGCCGCCCAATCCGGAGAGCACGACCTTCATGCCCTGCTCGCGGGCGAAGCCGGCGACGACAAAGCTGTTGAAGCCGTCGACACTCGGCTGGTCCTGGCGCGCCAGAAACTCCGGAAAACGCGCGGCCATGCCGGCGGCATCGAGTCGCCGCAGGTGATGACGCAGCCCGAAGTGCGCGGCCGTGCGCGCGGCCACATCAGACTCATCGAGGCGTGCGGCATCGACACCGATCGAAAAACTTTCCAGCCCGCCATGGCCCTGCGCCTGAGCCAGCGCGGCCAGCAGAGTGGAATCGATGCCGCCACTGAGGAAGAGCCCCACCGGCACATCGCTGATAAAGTGGCTCTGCACGGAGTCGACCAGCGCCGCGCGCGTCCGTTCCGCCGCCTCCTGCGCCGTCATCGCCTGCGGCGCAAAACCCGGTCGCCACCAGGCCTGCTCGCGCACCCGTCCCTCCTGCCAGACGAGGTGATGACCGGCTGGCAGGCAGCGCACGTCGCGCAACAGCGTCGCCGGCTCGGCAACACTGCCGCTTTCCAGATACCGCTGGATCGCCGCCGCATCGGGGGTGTCGCTGGCAAGGCCGGCGCTGCGCAGCGCGCGCACCTCGGAGGCAAAGGCCAGGCGCCCCCCGTGCAGGCTGTAGTAGAGCGGCTTGATGCCAAAGGCGTCGCGCGCTAGGAAGGCCGACTGCGCCTGCTCGTCCCAGATCGCCAGCGCAAACATGCCGCGCAGGCGACCGAGCATGGCCGGCCCCTCACGCTGGTACAGACGCAGCAGCACCTCGGTGTCGCTGCGCGTGTGAAACCCCACGCCGGTGGCCTCGAGTTCGGTCCGCAATGCGCGGAAGTTGTAGATCTCGCCGTTGAAGACGATGACGTGACCGTCGGCCCGCATCGGCTGATGACCGCCCGGCGACAGGTCGAGCACCGCCAGCCGCGTGTGTGCGAGGCCGGCGCGACCGCTGGGCGACAGCCAGAGGCCGGCGTCGTCCGGACCGCGATGGCGCAGCGCCGCCTGCAGTTTCTCCAGGGCCAGCGCACAGGGCGCAGGCTCATGATTCAGGATGCCGGCAATGCCACACATGCTCAGAGTTCCTCGATCAGGGCTTGCCAGCGCGCGCGAAAGGCCGCGGCGCCGAAAGCCGCCACCACCTCATTGTGCAGACGCTGCGGTTCGAACAGCAGGCGATTCGGATGGCGCTTTGCCAGCACCTCGCCCAGGGCCTGCACCAACGCCGCGTGATTCCCCGGCTCCACCAGCACGCCGAGCCGACCTTGATCCAGGGCATCCACCGAGCCATCGGCGTTGCCGGCAATGACCGGTCGCCCGCAGGCCATGGCTTCCAGATAGACAATGCCAAAGCCCTCGCCGCGACTCGGCATGACCAGGACATCGGCCAGCCGGTAGTGATCGGCCAGCTCCGAACTCGGCACAAAGCCGGCGAAGATGACTTGGTCGGCCACGCCCAGCGACTGCGCCTGCCGGCGCAGGTCATCGGCATAGGCCCCCTGCCCTGCGATCAGGTAACGCAGCCCGGGAAAGGCCGCCTGCAACTCCGGCAGCGCCGCCAGCACCTCGGCATGGCCCTTGTAGCGCTCGGCCGGATCCAGGCGTGCCACGGTCAGCAGCACCGGTTGGTCGGGCTGCAGGCCGTAACGCTCCAGCAGGGCGACCGGTTTCGGACCGGGGGTGAAGGCGGCCTCGTCAAAGCTGTTGGGCAGCACGCGCAGGCGTGCGGGATCGAGGCCAGGCAGCGCGGCGACCCGGTCGCGGGTGTAGCGACTGACCGCCACCACGCGATCAACTCGACTCAAGGCCCGGCGACGCGGGCCCTCGGGCAGATCCCAGGCATCGATGCCGTGCACCACCGCCACCGTGCAGCGCGGGCGGGCGGCGGCGATGGCCGGCAAAAAATTCACCAGGGTCGAGATGACCAGGTCCGGCGCCTCGCGACGCAGGCGCCGCAGGCCGGTGAAGGCGTAGTGCGCCGTGCGCAGGCGGGCCGGCCAGTTCCCCGAACCGGAAAAGCCAAGGCCCGCCGGCAGGCCCTCGGCGACCGCGTCATTTTTGGCGTGCACGTGCAGGCGCGCCTGCGGAAAGGCGGCATGCAGCGCCAGGGCGAGGTCGCGACTGAACGCCTGAATGCCACCGCTGCCCGGGCGCAGGCCGGGAGCCCAGAGATGGATGCAGCGCGGGGTCATGACGTCACCTCCGCGACCGAGGCCGCCGCGCCAGCAAAGCCATGGGCCAGTGCCCAGGCCTCGCCGAGGTCCTGGGGGTGGCGCCGCAACTTCAGCCAGGACAGCAGGCGCCGCACCGGCACCCGCTGCACGCGCGCGGCATGCTCGCGCAGCACATCCGGCGTCAGGCGCAGGCCGGGCAGCACGGCCCCGCCCTGGCCGTTGGCAAGCATCCAGCGAATTTTCGACAGCCCCTGCAGCAAGCCCACCGGCCAGAGAGCGACCGGATAACGCAGCCAGGGCAGCAGCAGCGTGTTCACCAAACCGAGCGCCGCCACCTGTGGCCCGGGCAGTGGACGATCCGGCGCGGGCTCATGGTTCACCCGCAGCAGCGGATCGTGGATGATCCGGCCGCCGAGGGCGTGCAGCTGCAGGCTGAGATCGACCTCCTCCATGCCGTAGGCGATCGCCAGCGGCACAAAACCGCCGGTGCGCAGGAACCAGGGCTTGTGGAAAACGCAGCCGCAGCCGGAGAACACCGCAATGCGCCGCAACTGCAGGCTCTGCCACTCGGGCGCATGACTTGCCGCGCTGAACACCGCCGCCTCGGGAAAGGCACGTACCAGCTCGGCCGCACGCGCGAACCAGTCGGCCTGAGCCGGATACGAATCGTCATCAAAGCTCGCCACCCAGTCGTGCGCGGCGGCCGCCAGCAGCCGGTTGCGCGAACCGCCCGGCCC
>JAEYYS010000495.1 GCA_023428335.1 Verrucomicrobiota bacterium
GCGCGTGGTCTCGACGCTGGTGGCGGCGACGACGAGGATGAGGTCTTCGACGGTGGCGGCGCCGGCACCGCCACCGATGAGTGTGCCACCGAGCGCGGCGGCCATGTTCTGCAGGCTGGTGCGCACCTCGCGGTTGGCGGCGCGGTGGCGCGCTTCGGAGGGCAAAAACAACTGCGCCATCTCCTGAATCGTCGGCATGCCGAGCAGGCGGCCGTCGCCGTCGACGACCGGGATCGAGCGGAAGCTGTGCTCGAGCATCTTGCGGTAGACCGACAAAAACGTCTCCTGGGGTCCGGCGGTGAGCACCTCGCGACGACAGACCAGGGCGGCGGTCGGGCGCACGTCGAGCAGCAGGCGCGGCGCTTCGACGCCGGCCAGCTTGAGCACCCAGTTCGTGCGCGCATTGATCTCGCCGCAGCAGGCCGCCACCACCTCGCCATCGCGCACCTGACGCAGGTAGGCCGCGTAGCCGATGGCGGAACAGATGGCGTCGGTGTCCGGATTGCGGTGGCCGATGACGTGGAGGGGTTCCATGGCGGGAGGGGCGGGTTTGACCCCGCGCGCCGACGTAGCCGCGCGCGGCGGCGCTGTCAATCCGCCCGGGAAAAAGAGCGCCGGCGCCGGCAACGTTTCAACGCCCGGCTCGACAAGACCGTCCACTAGGGCTATAAACCCGACTTCATGCCCGTGTCCGCCCGACCCGCCCGCTTCCTGTTCGCCGCCCTGCTCTGGCTGGGCGCCGCCGCCGCGGCTTCCGCGGAATGGCTGGTGTACGAACTGAAATTCACCCCCTCGGAAGAGTCGGTGAACTTTTCCTTCTACGGTGGCGCCTACCTGATCGCGCCGCTGAACGGCGGCCCGGCCTCCATCGTTCTCACCACCGAGGAGGGCGGCCGTTTTTACGCTCGCGCCGAGGCTGGCGGCAAATTCTTCGTCGCCGCCAATGCCCAGGTCCGCAAGGCGGTGTTCAGCGCCCTCGCCCTGCAGGGCAGCTCGCAAGCCTTCTACACGGCCTCGGGCCGCCTCAACCGCTCGCTGCTGCTGACCAACGCCGACGGCCTCGTGCGCACCTGGCATGTCGCCGAAACCCTTGAAGGCCGGCTGATGAGTGCCGATGACGAATCCGCCACCGGTCCTGCGGCCGACGGCTCGCTGGGCGTGCTCGGCGAGGCGACCCTGACCGCCAACCTGCGCGAGGATCTCACCGCCATTGCCACCGCCCGTTTCCACAGCCTGGCCGGTGCCACGGCCTACCTCGTCGAGCTGCTGGAAAAGTACGGCTACGAGCCCGATGAAGGCAGCGTGCCGATCGAGCCTGCCGCCAGCGAGCAAGCCGTCATCGATCCCATCCTGTTCCCTGCCGCCCACTGAGCATGAGCGGATCCACCACCCCAGATGCCCCACCGGTGAACAGCCTGGCTCCTGCACCGCCCCGTTCCGGCGGCATCCGCCAGGCCCTGGTGCAATGCCTGGAAGCCGCCGGCGGCAACGGCATCACCCTGCCCACCGCCACCCCCAGCGCCTCGGTGGTCAGCCAGTTGCTCGACTCCGGTCGCCTCGATGAGGAGACCTTTCTCGCCCAGCTCGCCGCGCGCGCCGGTCTCAGCTACGTCGCCAACCCGCTGCCTGACAGTGCCGACGCCCCAGAGATGAAGCGCCTGCTGCCGCCGCGCGTGGCTCTCAAGCACCGCCTGCTGCCGCTGAAGATCCAGGAGGAAGGCGAAGACTCCGCCGGCCGCAAGCTTGTCATCGCCACGTATGACCCCTTTGACCTGATCGCCCGCCAGGCCGTGGCGCGCGAAGTCGACGCGCCGGTGCGCTGGGAGATCGCCCCGCGCAAGCGTCTGCTCAACGCCATGCGCGACTTCTACGGCGTCGGCGCCGACACCTTCGAGGAAATCCTCAAGGGCCGCAGCATCGACGACGCCGATCTTGAGCAGCGCGACGAGGCCAACATCATCGACGCCGACGACGAGGAGGCCTCGGTGGTGAAGTTCGTCAACACCGTCATCCGCGAGGCGCTCGAGCAGCACGCCACTGACATCCACGTCGAGCCCATGGAGGACAAGCTGCGCATGCGCTACCGCATCGACGGCCGCCTGCGCGAGGTGCCGGTGCCGGAAAACATCAAGGCCCTGCAGCAGTCCGTCATCGCCCGTCTCAAGGTCATGGCCAAGCTCGACATCGCCGAGCGTCGCCTGCCCCAGGATGGCCGCATCAACCTGCAGATCGGCGGCCAGTTCATCGACGTCCGCGTCGCCACCATCCCCAGTGTCGAGGGTGAAAGCGTTTCGCTGCGCCTGCTTGGCCAGGAGAAATTCAACCTCGACCGCCTGCGCATCGAGGCCGACCTGCGCAACGAGATCGAGGCGCTGCTGAAGAAGCCCAACGGCATCATCCTGGTCACCGGCCCCACCGGCTCCGGCAAGTCGACCACCCTGTACACCTTCCTCAGCCAGCTTAATACCGAGCACCGCCGCATCGTCACCATTGAGGATCCGGTCGAAAA
>JAEYYS010000003.1 GCA_023428335.1 Verrucomicrobiota bacterium
GGGCAAGGACGGCCTCAACTTCACCGACCTGCAGATCACCTGGGTGGGCAGCGCCTTCGCCATCGCTTCGGTGCTCGGCATCTTCTTCAGCAACCAGTTCGCCGACCGCCATTTCGCCGCGGAGAAGTTCATGGCCTTCAGCCACCTCGTCGGCGGCCTCGCCATCCTCGGCATGTTCTGGGCGAAGGATTTCACCACCTTCTTCAGTCTGATGCTGATCCACTCGCTGCTGTACGTGCCGACGATCTCGGTGTCGAACTCGATCGCCTTCACCCATCTCAAGGACGCGCAGAAGGAATTTGGTCTCGTGCGCATGGGCGGCACCATCGGCTGGATTCTCGCCGCCTGGCCGCTGTACTTTGTGCTGCAGGGCAAAAGCGGCGCCGAGGCGGTTGACGCCAGCCGCTTCATCTTCGTCATCTCCGGTGTCGCCTCGCTGCTGCTCGCCGTGTTCAGCCTCAGCCTGCCGCACACCCCGGCCCGACCGGCCGCCAAGGGCGAGGGCGGTTTTGCCTGGCTGAAGGCGGCGAAGTTCCTGAAGAAGCCCTTCCTGCTGGTGCTCTTCATCGTTACCTTCATCGATTCCACGATCCACAACGGTTACTTCCTCATGGCCGGCGGCTTCCTCGGCAGCGAGGTCGTTGGCATCAAGCCGGAGTGGATCATGCCGGTGATGAGCATCGGCCAGATCGCCGAGATCCTCACCATGGCTGTGCTCGGCTGGTTCCTGTCGAAGATGGGCTGGAAGACCACCATGATCCTCGGCATCCTCGGCCATGCCGCCCGCTTCGCGGTCTTCGCCTTCATGCCGCAGAACCAGACGATGATCATCCTCGTCCAGGTCCTGCACGGCATCTGCTACGCTTTCTTCTTCGCCACCCTGTACATCTTCATCGATGCCGCCTTCCCGAAGGACGTGCGCTCCAGCGCCCAGGGCCTGTTCAACCTGCTCGTGCTCGGCTTGGGCGACCTCGCCGCCAAGTGGTTCTTCATCCCGCTGCAGGGCAGCCTGACCAGCGCCGACGGCGCGGTGAACTACAAGGAACTCTTCCTCTGGCCGACCGGCCTCTCCCTCGCCGCCGCCGTGCTGCTGCTCTTCGCCTTCTACCCGCCCAAGCAGCTCGCGCCGCCGGAAGAGGTGTCGCACTGATCGGCCTCAGCCGCAGAACCTGCTTTTCCCAGTCATGAAGACCCGTCGCCACTTCCTCGCCGGCCTCGGCACGGCCGCGGCCGCCACCTGGACCCAGTCGCTGCGCGCCGCGCCGGACCCCAAGAAGGACGTGGTCATCGGCCATGGCGACTTCCGCTACAAGGTCGTCAAGGACTGGGTGGCGCCGGGGCAGGGGCGACACCACCCCATCCTCAACTGCCACGAGATGGTGCAGGTGAAGGATGGTCGCCTGTTCATGATTGGCGACCACTGGGACCATCAGATGCTCGTGTTCCAGCCCGACGGCACCATCGTCGATTCCTGGGGCAGCGTCTGGCCCGGCGGTCACGGCCTGACCCTGGCCGAGGAGAATGGCGAGGAGTTTTTGTGGGTCACCGACAGCGGCCTGTGGAAGTCGGGCAGCGGCGGCTATCGCCAGACCGGCCGCATCACCAAGATCGACCTCGCCGGCCGCGAGCTTTTTTCGATCAGCCACCGGATGAGCGTCGGCGCCTACGAGCCCGACATGACCTTCAATCCCACCGAGACTGCGGTCGCTCCGAACGGCGACATCTACGTGGTCGACGGCTACGGCTCGCAGTTTGTCCTGCGCTACGATGCGCGCGGCAAGTTCCTCCAGCGCTTCGGCGGCAAGGACGGCGTGCCGGTCGAGCAGCGACTCAACAACGCCCACGGCATCGCCATCGACACCCGCGCCGGCGAACCCACGGTGCTGGTCACCTCGCGTGCCGACCACTGCTTCCGTCGCTTTAGCCTCGACGGCAAGTATCTGGAAACGATCCCTGTGCCCGGCGCCATGGTTTGCCGACCCGTGATCGCCGGCAAGGAACTCTATGCCGGCGTCTGTTGGTCGAAGACCCCCGAGATCAACAAGCTGCCGCAGAATCCCTCGGGCTTCACGGTCGTGCTCGGTGCCGACAACCGCGTGGTCAGCGCGCCCGGCGGCACGGCCCCGGTGTATGAAGACGGCAAGTTGCAGCCGCTGCAGCAGGCCGAGCGCGTCTTCGATCACGGTCACGACGTCTGCGCACTCGACAACGGCGACCTGATCGTCTGCCAGTGGAACGCCTTTCAGACTTACCCGATCAAGCTCGAGCGGGTTTGAGCAGGCCGGCCGGTCAGCCGCTCAGACCAGTCCGGTCATGAGCGCCAGGGCCATGAGCACGAGCACGATCGCCACCAGGCGTTGCACGGCGGCCAGGGTGGTTTTGCGCAGCAGGTATTGGCCGAGGAAGACCCCGGCGAAACTGGCGGCGAGCGCGGCCGACAGCGTGCCGGCATTGGCCTGCAGGTCGGCCAGGGTGAGCAGGCTGCCGTACAGGGCGAGGCGGGCGACATCGATGGCCGAGGAGACGACGGCGTTGGTGCCGATGAAGGCCTCCTTGCTCAGGCCGGCGCGCAGCAGGAAGGCGCTGCGCAGGGCGCCCTGGTGGCCGGAGAGACCGCCAAAGAAGCCGCTGAGCAGGCCGCCGAGCACGAGATGGCGGCGACGGATCCGCCACTGCCAGCGTCCCGGCAGGAACTCGGCCAGCGTCGCCAGCAGCAGGATCACGCCGATGGCGGATTTCACCGGGGTGACGGTGAAGGGGTGGCCGGCCAGGGAGTAGTGGGTCAGCGCGGGCAGGTCGAGCAGTTCAAAGAGCAGCCAGGCGCCGGCGAGTGCCGCCAGCACGGCCGGCAGACCGAAGCGCCAGGCAACGCCCCAGTCGGCGTCGCGACCCGTCAGCGCCACCTTGAGCAGGCCGTTGAGCAAGTGCACCAGCGCCGTCATCGCCACCGCCGGTCCAGCCGGGAAAAACACCAGCATCAGCGGCTGCAGTACCGTCGTCAGGCCGAACCCGGTGAAGAACGACAGCACCGAGGCGATCAGGGCGGCGAGAGCGAGGA
>JAEYYS010000068.1 GCA_023428335.1 Verrucomicrobiota bacterium
CCCCCGCCCCCGGGGGCGCGCGCGCCGCCCCCTTTGTCTCCTTTGAGAGATGCGCCTTCGCGCGCGCCCTGGAGTTATACCATGAACGTTTTCGAGCTTTCCGGCGACGATGACAACGACGATGCCACCACCACCCCGAACGTTATCACCGGCCGCAGCGCCCTGCTGACCGGCGCGCTGCAACAGCCCGGACTGAGTGACCTGCCCGCCACAGCGGCGGGTCCGGCGCAGTTCGCTCTCCTTATCGTGCCCACCATCCAGTGGGCCCAGGCCCTCGCGCGCCACCTGCAGACGGAGCGGCCGGAGGTCCACACGCGGTCCGTAACGGAGCTGAAAAAAGACGGCAATCGCGGCCTCGTCGGCGAACTCGCGGCGTTTCTTTCCGGGGGTAGCCAGCTGATCGTGGTTTGCGCCGACCCCGATACGCTCCTCCCCGCCGAACTGCTGGCCGCCGTCGATCTCACTCTTACCCTTGGTTCGCCGGATGCCGGTCTGGTCAGGCGAGCGATCGAACAGCTGACGGGGCAGCCGGCGCCTGAACTGGAGCACGCGGACATCGTTGGGCTCGATTTCAACGAGCTTGCCACGGCGCTGCGGCCCCGCAGCTCGGCCGAAGACTGCATTGCCCGGCTGCGGCGCGCCAGCCAGGGCGCCCGCACCCCCAAGGGGACGGAGAAGGGCCCTCGCCTCGCCGACCTGCCGCTGAGCCCGGAGATCAGCACATGGTCGACCAGCCTTCTTGCCGATCTGCGCCGGGTCGAGGACGGCACCATGAGGCCGTCGGATCTGGCCTACCCACTGCTTGAAGGTCCGCCCGGAACAGGCAAGACCCTGATTGCGGGTGCGCTGGCGCGCTCGGCCGGGTGGCGGCTGGTGACGACTTCCGTCGGCGGTTGGTTCTCCGCCAGCGATGGGTATCTTGGTGGGGTCAGCAAGGCGGTGACGGCTTTCTTTGATGAACTGCTGCGCGAGCCATATGCCGTTGGTTTTGTTGATGAAATCGACGCCGTCCCGAATCGTGCGCACCTTTCGCCTAAGGATCGCGAATGGTGGACGCCGATCGTCACCCTTATCCTCGTGCAGATCGACCGAGTTCGCCGCTCCGGCAAGCCCGTTCTCCTCGTCGCGGCCACGAACTATGCAGACCGCCTTGACTCCGCCCTGTGCCGAAGCGGGCGCATCGAGCAACGCGTGACCGTCTTGCCGCCAGGGAGTGTCGAGGAGGTCACCCGCATCTTTGATCACTACGTGGGAGGCGCACTGGACCCGGCCGCCGTCGCAGCTGCGGCGCGATGCGCCCCGGGCTGGACGCCGGCAGACATCGAGGCGGCGGTGCGCGCTGCGCGTGGCCGCGCCGCGGCGGCCAATCGTGCGATGATCGATGCCGATCTCCTTGAAAGCGTCGCCCCGCCCGACGGCAGGACCGATGCCGAGGTGCGCGCTACCGCGCTGCATGAGGCTGGCCACGCGATTGTCTCTCTTGCTGTCGGGCTGCCGGTCGAGAGCGTGTCGATCATTGCGGACGGATCTTCAGGCGGCCACACAAAGGGATCCGCGGGCGGACGGGTGCCAACGCGAGCCGATGTCGAGGCAGTGGTGACGGCAATGCTGGGTGGACGTGCTGCCGACACCCAACTCGGTGCCGGCGCCAATGCCGGGGCAGAGCAGGACCTGGCGATGGCGACCGGCCTTCTGGTGCGGGCCATGGGCGAGCTGGGGCTCTACGACCGGCTGACCCACAATGCCGCTCCGGCCCTGCTGAAGCGCCCCGACAAGCGGCTCGAGCCCACCCTGCAGCAGCTCCTGCGGCGCGCCATGCAGATCGTCCAGCACAATCGGTCCGCGGTACTGGCGCTCACCGAGCAATTGCTGCGGCACCGGGTGCTCGACGGAGCCGCCGTCGAACGGATCTTCCAGGCTCACCGTTCCGGCAACGAGCCCTTCGCCGGGTCGGACGCGAGCCTTCCCCACCCGGAAGGGCCCCCGTCATGATCGAGTGGCAAAGTGCGGTGAAGCGGCTCGAGGGCACCTACTCCCCGCACACGCTACGATCCTACCGCGGGGATGTTGGGTGTTTCGTGGCGTGGTGTGGCGCCGAGGGCGAGACACCACTTCCGGCAACGCCGGTTCTGGTTGCACGGTATCTCGACGCCGAGGCGCCGCGGCTGAAGCCCAGCACCCTGAAGCGCCGGCTCTGCGGCATCAGGAAGATCCACCGTCTCCACGGTCATCCGGATCCGACGGACGACCTCGAGGTGGACCTGGCCATTCGCAGGGTGCGCCGGCTGAAACCCTCGCGGCCGGATCAGGCGTTCGGCGTCACCGCAGAGCTGCGCGAACCCGTTGGCGGACTATCTTGCGTGGCGCAAAACGGGTGGTCGACTACCTGCTGGCGTGGCTCGGCCCTCTGGTAGTCTCGATCGTCGAGCATCGGGATGAGAGCCACCCACACGTGCATGTTCTGATCGTGCCCCAGCTTGCCGCCGATCGGCAGCTCGACCTTTTCTGGCACCAAGGATACGCAGCACGAAAACAGGCGCAAAGCGCTGACCTCTCCCATGGCGAACAGGAGAAAGGAATACCGGCAAGGCCTGAGGGACTGCCTCGATCAATACCACGCGACAGTGTCCGCCTTCAGTGATCATGCCCGCGTGGGTGCCCGGCGCACTCGCCTGCGTCGGCGCGAGGCGCTTGCGCAGAAGGCAGCGAGGATGCGCTACTGCATGCGCACCAGTAGGCGCGATCGGCGTCGCAGCCACGAGCGCCCTCGGGGACCCACCCCATTCACCGGCGCCGGATGCCACCGTCGCCCTGCAGGTCCTCGACGCCGGCTTCGCCGAGGCCCGGGCGATCCTGCGGCGACATAGGCCGGACTCGATGGCGCGGCCATCCGGTCCTGCGGATGCGGTCCCGGCCCAGGACACGGAGCAGGCTTCCGAGCATTCACAGTTGTCGGGCCTCCTGGCCCAGGAGCCCGCCGACCGGGATGCACTCGATCTGTTTGGACAGCATCTGCTTCTCGCGGTGCATCCAGACGGACGCGGCGACCGTACGGCAGCGCTGGCGCGCGAGCGGCTTGCCCCCCGCAGGTTATCCGCGTCTCGCCGCAGCACTTCGGCATCGAAAATGGGCCGCCTACGAATGTGGCAAAGCCGCCGCACTTGCCGAGCTTAGGCGCAGCAGCACACGGTGCAGCATGCCCGAAGTCATCAGGTATATCTGCGGTATTATCCACCGGCTGTGGAAGCTGGCAGCCCGGCTAAGTTGGCGATTGTGCGTAGGATGTCTTCAACGGTGCAACGCCCGAGCAAACCACGATGGATCAGCGTCCACAGCACCTTCTCGGCGAAACCTGACTGAACCGTCTAGTGGTGCACTCGGTCAGCGCCTTCAGAATCAACTCCGCGAGGCTCAGCTTCATGCCAGGATCCGATATCCCTCTTCTAACTTTCCCGTATGTCAAACACGCGAAAGTTGACATTCAATACGAAAAAACCTAACTTTCTCGTATCTGATATACGCGAAAGTTAGACACGTGTCTCTCTATCTCGTCGGCGAGAACATCGACAAGACCCGCAGCCACTATCAAGCCGAGACGGGGAGGCTCGTCCAGCTGATGCGGGGCATCTACGTCGACGCTAGCGATGATGTCGACGCGATGGTGATGAAGCATGCGGTCCGGATCGCGCACTACCTCTATCCGCAGGCCTACCTGTCTGCCGCCACTGCCGTGCTGCTCGGACCGACACGCGACGGTCGTCTGTTCATCAGCGGGCGGCGGATTCAACGTACACGGCTGCGGGCCCTCGAGATCATCCAGAACGCAGCGCCCACACACCCCTCCGTCGCCTCCGCGGTCGTCGATGACGGGATGGGCGAGTTCACCGTCACGGTCTCCGCATTGCGTCAACGCTTTCTCGAAGCATTCCGCATTCGCAGCGAGCACGCGCAGTCTCTTGACGAAGCCATGCGCGAGACGATCGTGCAGCGCCTCATCGAGGAATATGGCAGCGCCCTGAAAGCTGCCGACGCGGTGTGGACGCTCGCCCGCGAGAATGAGTGGTACCGCGAAGGCGAACAGGCCGAGCGTCTCCTGCTCCGCCGTCCTGCCGCCGCACCCGCGCGGAACGAAGCCGGTCTGGACCTGATCGTCGCCTGGCATCAGAAACCGATCGGCAATCTCACCCACGACGGCTTTGAGTGGCGCTGGAAACCTTCGAACCAAAAGGGCCCGCCGCTTATACGCCAGACTGTGCCCGGCCAGCTGCCGCCCTTCATCGTCTCCCTGCTGCCCGAGGGCTGGCTGAAATCTGTTCTTGGCGAGCGCGACGAGCGCGCCCAGCTGCGCGCGGGCCGGCGCTACATGTCGAACATCACGATCGCCGAGACGCAAAAGGAACTGGCGTTCCTGCCCGCTGACATTCTCAATACGCGCCTGTCCGCTTATACGAGCGCGGGCGTATTCACCGGCCGCTATGAAGGACCCGGCCGCACCGCCATCGAGGAAAACTTTGAAGCCAACCTCGCCGCGATTTTTGCGCGCAGTGATACTCCCCGCCTTTCGGGAATACAGATCAAGGCCCCGATGCTCCTTGCCGGCGACGGCGCGCTCGTACCCAGCGAGGGCCGTCCCTTCACGCATATCCTCAAGCCTGCGGGCACGAGCGGTTTTGACATGCTGCCCGTCATCGAGTGGCAGGCGTTGACACTCGGCGCGGCGGCAGGCTTTGAGGCGCCCGCCATGGCGCTCGTCGCGATGCCCGACGGCATGCCGCCCGCCTTGCTGATCGAGCGCTTCGACATCCGCCGGGGTGACAATGATAACCGGTTCCTCGCGCTTGAGGATTTCGCATCGGTGCTAGGCGTTCCGACCGCCGCCAAATATGACGGCACGATCGAGCGCGTCGCCCGCGCGGTGCGGCTTCTTTCCACAGATCCCGATGGCGACCTGCTCCTCATCCTCAAGCGCGCGCTGTTCGCCTGGCTGATTGCCGACGGCGACATGCACCTGAAGAACTTGGCCCTCCTGAAGATTGCGGAGCCCGGGAGCGACACGTTCGCCAGCGTTCGCGTCGCGCCGCTCTACGACGCCGTGACCACCCGTGTCTTCCCGCGCCTTGCGCGCGACCGCATGGCCCTGAAGCTCAACGGCAAGGATGACCGCCTGCGCCGCGCCGACTTCAAGACGCTCGCCGCCACCGCCGGTCTCAGGGCTGCCGATGCGGACGCGGCGATTGATGAACTGGTAGCCGCACTCGCCCGCGCGTTAGGCTGCCTGGGCCCTGTGCCGCTGGTGGCGCCGGACTCGCCTGCCGCGGACGCTGCGGCAGCCATGCGTGCGCTCGTCAAAGAGCGCCTTGAATCCCTCACCTAGAAGGAGGAACGCGTTACTCAGGCTCCTCATCGATACGAGCGTGTGGCTCGACTTTGCGAAGGACTATCGCAACTGGCCGCTCCTGACGCTGCTGGGGGACCTAGTGGAGCGTGACGATGTCGGCCTCGGCCCGAGACCTCGCCCCGCTCGATCTCGCGATCGACAGCACGCTGCTGCCGAACCACCTCTTCGGACATCACGCCCTTCCGGTTGGCGATGCTGACGGGGCCGGCTTCGAAGGTACAAACGCGACCAAAGAGGGACGTGCAGCTCGAACCGGGTTGAGGACTACGACCACCACCGCAGCGGTGATCGCGCTCGAGGCACACGACAGGGCCTTTTTGGACCGCAGACGCTCGATGTAGGGCGCCGAGGAAGATCCAGAGGAGGCATGGCACAAAGGTCACCCAGGTCGTCAGCGCGCCGCCCAGCGGCCCGAAGACCGTGAGTCGAAGCCGAGCCGATTCCGATGGGCCATGAGGACCCGACGAAGCTTCGACCATGACCAGCGGACCGGCGTGCTCTCGGCAAGGGCCAATCCATCCGCCATCTCGGCCGGCCTCACCAAGCAGAAGCCCTGCACTATCTTGTTTGCCATAGGCCAGCATTGCGTAAGCGCCACCGAACGTCACCGCCGCTATCCGGGAGAGGGAAGGTCCACAGCGAGGCCAACCTACTACCCCAGACGAGCGAGGGCACGATGATGATCGCTAGCGGCGCGGCCCAGAGTACGATCCAGGGCAGTGATCGCCCGAATGGTCGCGCCGGCAGTCCACAACGACCATACCGCCACCTGGACCGGTGCTATTATCGCCAACCACGGCTGGGTCCTCAATGCTGGCGGCGCTTGGACCGGCGACGTGCTGTCGAACAACGCCCAGTTGTGGAACGACAGCTGGGCTGGAGAGCTGGCCCTGTTGCTCACCAATCCGGACTGTCCACGCGATCCTGAGGCTGCCTTGACAGTGGATAGAACTGTCGACTGGTGGGCCGACGGGCATTGACCAGGCTACGAACTCCCAATGGCGTGGGCGCTATCTAAGGTGAGGGCGCGTGCGAGCCATGCCCCGTCGGCCCGCTTCGGTCAATCGCCACGTCGTTTGCTGCACGCACCCGGCAATAAAAGGTCGTCGCTGGCCTGCAGAGTTGGTTCGGGAGGCAACCTAGGGCGACGTGACGACGCCGGCGGCCTGGAGCTTGATCGAGCGCCAGCGGGTCTCCGGATCGTTCGCGCCCATCTGCACGGCATCGGGGAAACCGAAAGTCACCTCGAGCCGGCCGTCTTTCGCCGCATTTCTAGAACGGCGGATCGTACTGGCTGGCTGCGTCGCGCTGTCTGGCCCGCGCACGCCAGCTCTACTTCGTCCACATTGCCATAACCGCCCTCTGCCTCGCCATCTTCGCCGGCGCTGCGCAGTTCTTCGGGCTCTACCAGTTGCTGACCATCAACAACCTCGGCCCGATCTTCGCGCATCCGCTCGCGGCGATGCTGGGCCTGCCACTGCTGACCCACCAGCTCGGCTATCTCAACATCCTGCCGCTCTATACCGTGCTGTTGCTGATGACGCCGCTGCTGATCCCGTTCGGGCTGCGCCATCCGGTCTGGCTGCTGGTCGGCTCGGTGATCGTCTGGGCGCTGGCTGGCCAGTTCCTCATCAACCTCCCGAACTACCCCAATTCGGGCGGCTGGTTCTTCAACCCGTTCTCCTGGCAGTTGCTGTTCGTCGTTGGCCTCGTCGGCGGCATGGCGATGAAGCAGGGGAAGCGCTTCTACCCATTGCATCCGCTGGTTTTCCTCGCGGCGCTGGCCTTTGTTGTCTTGATCGTCTTGTGGGTGAAGATCCCCGAACTCGGAGCGGCTGGCCGAGAGGTGCTTGGGGCCCTGAGCAAACTCGGGCTGCCGTTCTACGTCACCTGGTTCGACAAGACCTTCCTCGCCCTGCCGCGGCTGCTGCATGCGCTGGCGCTGTTCTATGTGCTGGCCTCACTCCCCTTCATGGAACGGCTTGCCGCCAGCCGCTGGCTGACCCCGCTGCGGCTGATGGGCCAGCAGGGCCTCGCGATCTTTGCGACCGGCACGGTGATCAGCTTATTCCTCCAGGCGGTGAAGGCGGCCGTGCCGCCCGATCCGCTGACCGACGGGATCATGCTCGGCACCGGTCTCGTCTTTCTCGTCGCGCTCGCTTGGGCGCTCACCAAGACAGCCGACAAGCGTCGCTCGGCACCCCATCCACCGGCACCCCAAACGCCCTGAGCAGCCGACACCATGTCCAGCCGCACCGGTGGTCTACACGCGTCCAGATCACGACGCAGAGCGGCCGCACCGCCTCCTACCTCGCGGTGGTGGTCCCGACCTGCAACAAAGCGGCAATCTCGAGGAGTGCTATGGCCGCCCGGCAGTCGCACCCGACGGGTTGAGCTGGGAGATGAGATGATCGTCATCGACGATGCCGAAGCCGGGTCATGGTTGTGAAACACGCACCTGTCGCCCGAGCGTCGCTTGAGGAAGCAAGAAGCGGCGGCCGACCCTGTACCGTCAGTTCAGCCATCATTGGCCTTGATCGCCTGAAGACAGCCAATCCCCGGGCCCTCCGCTGGGAGGCCTGGCGGGTTGCACCCATGCGCAGGAATAGGCGTTATCGAACATTCGGGGGTCGAGACCTGCATCAGGCTCGCCCGCAGAGGTCCAACTGCCCCCGTTCAAAAATCGCAACTGAACTCGGCATTAACCACGGGAACAAAGGGTGAATGACTGGGGGCGAACCCTGTGGCACCTTCCACGATGTCGCTCCAACCGGGGCGGCTCCTGCGGCCCGATCTTCCGATCTGGGCGGCCAACGAGGTGCTGGTAACACCTCGCTGACCTAACCGCGGGACTTTCTGCTAGCAACAGGAGTATCCCATGGCTAAGGCCAATCTGGGCGGCAACGCGTCTGCCCGCAAGTCTTCCCGCACCGCTTTCGACAGCTCTGTCAGTTCCCGCCCAGCGGCGACGGCGGAACTCAGTTCCCCTGCCCTGCCCGCTGAGCTGACCGCAGCCATTCTTGGGCTGGTCAGGGCGGCCACCCACAGCGCGATGCGCGACATGGTTGCGGCGCCGACCGGATCCGCCCTGCCGAGCCCGACCCCGGCAGCGGACGAGCCCACCTCTGCTGCCCCGGCTGGGGCGACGGACACCCCAGCGGCGACCGCCACTGCCGTGCCGCGGGTTCCTGCTGGGCCAGCCTTCCGCTGCATTGAGGTGGACGCACTCGAGCCGGTCATCGTCATCGCCAATCGCGAGGAGCGGGCCACCCTCGGCCAGCATCCGCTGCTGCAAAGCCCGGGGTTCTACGTCGGGCTTTGGGACGCGAACCGCACCGCCTATCCTGGCTTTGGTGAGAATGTGGGCGGGCGCGCCAGCAGCAACCCTGAACTCGGTGGCGCCACTCCCGCCGAACGCACGGTCTGCATCGCCGACCGGCACGGGCGGCTGACGCCGCAGCAGGGGCTGGTCGGAGAGCGGCTCCTGGGCCAGATGCTGCAGCAGGCCGGCAGCTATTCCCTGCGCAACAAGCTGCCCGCCGGCGCCCCGGTCGAGCCGGCTGACTACGACACGATGCGGCTCTTCGTGGCCCGGGCCTGCCTCGCCCTGCGCGCAGCCGGCGTGCTCTTTACCAGCCTGCCGGCGGCGGCGCTGCTGCTGCCGCCGTCCAAGGCGCCCGCCTTCCGGCCACTCGAACCGGACACCCAGATCTATCGCATCGCCGTGCCGGGCATCCGTGCGCATGTTGTTGAGGAGGACGGTGAGTGGCGGCTGCTCCCCGGCAGTGAGGTGCGGGCGGAAGTGCAGGCCTCGGCCTTCGGTCCAGCCTCGATGGCGCGGGCGGAATTGCTCCATTGCGGCGGCCTGCTCCGCACCGGAAGAGTCTTCAGCACGACGCGGGACCTGCGCTTCAGCAGCGCCTGGGCGGCGGCACATTTCGTCCTCGGCCAGAAGCCGAGGTCGGACGTCTGGAAGCTCATACCTTCCGGTGCCGACGCTCGCGGACCCCGCGTCTAGCACCGACTCCCCACCATACCGCCACCGG
>JAEYYS010000096.1 GCA_023428335.1 Verrucomicrobiota bacterium
CCAAAGCACGATCAGCAGCACCCAGTGCACGCCGGCACAGCAGGCCAGCCCGAGAGCCGACAATCCGCGGTTGTTGGCAAAGATCAGGCTGGAGAAGCCAATCACCGTCGTCATACCGGCAAAGAAAACCGCGCGCCCGGTGCCGGCGCGCACCTGGCGAATGGCGTTGCCACTGCGGCGCAGGGCCAGCAGGACATGAATGCCGTAGTCGATGCCGGTGCCGAGCAACAGCGGCACGGCGGCCAGACTGGCCAGGTTCCAGGACAAACCGCACAGGCGCATCGTCGCCATCAGAGCAGCCACGCCGGTGCCCAGAGCCACGGTCGCCAGCAGCACATCGCGCCAGTCGCGAAACACCAGCGCCAGCGCCAGCAGCAGCAAACCCACCACCGGCGGCAGCAACCGGCGCAGATCCTCCTGGGCGAGCCGCGTCAACGCGCCGCTCAGCACTTCCCAACCCGCCACCAAAGCACCGGCTTCGCCGCCCAGATGGACGCGCAGTTGCTCCAGCTGTTCGCGATCCGGATGTCCCGGGCGACCAGACACGCTCGCCGTGGCCAGCAACAGGTGCTCACCCGGCGGCAGTCCCTCGCCTCCCGCGGCAAGGAAGCGTCCAAGCACACCCGCCGCAGCACTGTCAGCCACAGCCTGCGGCCAGCTTTCAACGTTCTCCCAGACAGCACAGACCCCACGCAGCAAGCCGAGCGCCGCCTCGGTGAAACCGGCCTCCAGCACGGCCCGCTCCAACTCCGGGCGCGCGCCGAGCAACCACAGGATCGACTCGCGATTGACCTGCTGCGCCACCGGGTCAGGCACCAGGGGCACCGGCACCGCATGACGCACCACGAGGCCCTTGGCGGAGACCGCCTCAAGCGCCTTCTGCAGCCCCCTGGCACGCGCGCGCAACTCAGTCACCGGGGCGGTCAACAGGACCGGCACCGAAGCCTCGCGGTCGCGGCCGAGCCGTTCCTGCACCCATTGAAAGGCCTCCATCGCCTCGCTCTGACGCGGTCGCAGGGCGTCGACCTGGCGCTCCATGCCGGGCGGACCGAGCCAGAGGAAAACCCCGGCAATGCCGGCCACCAAAACCCCGGTGGCCAGCGCGGCAGGCCAGCAGGCCGGAGGTGCGGCCGCCGGCGGGGCAGCCACGGATGGAGGCGTGCTCCAGCCGGCGACAACCGGCATGAAGGCCAGCATGACCGCCATGCCACACAACACCCCCAACGCCACCAAGAGACCCATCTCCGCCAACCCGGGCATGCCACAGAGGGTGAGCGACAGAAACACCGTCGCCGTGGTCACGGCGCCGGCTACGATACCCGGCGCGGCGAGCCGGCGCAGGGCGGCAGTGCCCAGACCGGCATGCTGGCGTGCCTCCTGCAGCACCAGCACTGCGTAATCCACAATCAGCCCCAGCACGATGGCGGCAAAACCAAGGCTCATCACCGACAGGCGGCCGACGAGCAGCCCGCCAAGACCGATGGCCGAGGCCATGCTCAGGGCCAGCAGCACTTGAATCCACAGCAGCGTGCGCCAGCACCGGAACATGAACCAGAACAGCAGGCCGATGAGCAGCGCGGTCAACACCGTGGTGCCTGACATGTCCTGCTCAATGCCCGTGCCGACCTCGGACTGAAAGGCCGGCTCGCCAGTGAAACGTACCGTGCAGTCGCCAAAGCCAGCCTCGGCCTGCCAGGTCGCCACCTCGGTGCGCACCTTGGCCAGCCAGGCATCGGCCTCATGGTAGTTGCCGGCCTCCGCCCGGGGTGTCACCAGCAGCAGGCGAAAACGACCGTCCTCCGAAACCAGGCCCGGCGCGGCACCCGCCGCATCCGCCCAGCCCGCTGAGCCCAGCACCTGCAGCAGCCCGAGGGGATCATAGGAGGCGCGCTGCACCAACTCGGCATCGAGGGCGGTGCCCACCGTCTGCAGCGCGCGCCCGACCTCCCTACGCGCCCCCTCCCCCTGCACGCGTGCGCGCCAACTGCGCCACGCTGCCGGATCGGCGTTCTGCAGCATCCAGGCCAGCAGGGCCGCACCCGTCTGCGCCTGTTCCTCCATCGGCAGATCCCGGCGTACGCCGGCCACCAGATCCTGCTTTTGCTCCAAGCACCGCCCCAGGGACGCGGCCGCCTCTTCGGCACGCAGATCATCGGCCGCCTCCAGGCCGACCACCAGATCTGTGCCCCCTGTGAAGCCGTCGCGCACCAGTCCGACCGCACGCACCTCGGGCACGTGGGCCGGCAGGGTGGCAAGGATGTCGGTCTCAAAACGCAGACGCAGCCAGCCGGCGACGACCAGCGGCAGCAGCAACAGAACGGCGATCCAGGAGCGTTTCATGGCCTGCGCAGCTCACCGGTCCATCACAGCGGCATCGGTGCGTCCTCGCCAATGACACGCACTTCCAGTTCCAGGCGCACGCCACGCTCGCGCAGGGCCACCTCCTGGATCTCCGCGGCAAGGTCGAGCACCTCGCGCGCGCTGGCGCCACCGCGGTTGACGATGAAGTTGCCGTGCACGGCCGAAACCTCCGCGGCGCCGTTGCGGCGGCCCTTGAGCCCGAGTTCGTCGACCAGCCGCCCGGCACCGCAGAGCTCCGGGTTCTTGAACACGCAGCCGGCACTGGCGCCGACCGGCTGGCTCTCACGCCGCTTGCGGTGCGAGGCGGCCAACCCTGCATCGATCACCGCACGCTCGGCGGGTGTGCCGCGCAGCACGGCAGAGACGACATAGCAGTCCTCGAATTCGGGCGCGCTGCGATACTGATGGACAATCTCAGCCAGCGGCTTGTCGCGCACAACGCCGTCGCGGTCGATGAAACTCACGCTGACGATCTGGTCGAAGGTCTCCGTGCCCATGGCGCCGGCATTCATGCGGATGGCCCCCCCCAGATTGCCGGGCACACCCTCCATCCATTCGAAACCGCCCAGGCCCGCGTTGCGGGCGGCGCTGGCGATTTTTTTCAGGCGCGCCCCCGCCCCGGCAACCAGGGTCTCGCCAACAACCCTGACCTCTTCGAACTCGCCCTTCGCGGGATGGATGACAGCCCCGCGAATGCCGCCATCGCGCACCAGCAGATTGGAACCGCGGCCAATCACGCGGATCGGCACACTCGCGGCGCGCAGGCAGCGGACGATTTCAGCAAAGGCTGCAACGGTGTGCGGCTCAATCCAAAACTGGGCCGGCCCGCCGATCAAAAAGGTCGTGTGCCGGTTCATCGGTTCATACAACCGCGCCGTGCCCCCTCCGTGCGTCTCCAGCAGCGCCCAGACCTTCTCCAGCACCGCCAGGTCGCGGGCAATGCCTCGCCCCACCTCATGAACATTGCCGGCGCCGAGGGTGATGAGCAGATCGCCGGGACGCAGCGTGTTGCCGACCCGATCGCGCGCCTCCAGCAGCCCGGGTGTGCTCTGACAGACCGGCACTGCCGCGCCCGTCTCCGCCTTGTGACGCTCGACCGCCTCGACAATCGTCGCGCCACTGATCCCGGGCAGCGGCTTTTCGCTGGCGGCATAGACGTCCGTGACGAAGAGCGCATCAACATCGCCGAAACTGGCGCCAAACTCCCGCTTCAACAGCTGGGTGCGGCTGTAGCGGTGCGGCTGGAACAGGCAGACAATGCGCCCCGGCTTCAGCCCCCGCGCCGTGGCAAGCGTGGCGGCGATCTCGGTCGGATGATGGCCATAGTCGTCGACGACCGTCAAACGCTCGCCGCGATGACGGATCTCAAAGCGGCGGCGGGCGCCGCGGAAACTGGCCAGCGCCGCACGAATCATCGCAAACGGCACGCCGAGGCGGCTGGCAAGGGCAATGGCGGCGAGGGCGTTGGAGACGTTGTGACGGCCGGGAATGCCCAGCGTGGCCTCGCCGAGACACTCGCCCTTGGCGTAAACCACAAAGTCGCTGTGGTCGGGCTTCATCTCGATGATCTCCGCGGAAAAATCGTGCTCCCGGCTCCAGCCGTAACCCACCGAGCGCTCCGTGCCACCGCAAACCTCGCGTGCGACCGGATCCTCGGCGCAGTGAATCCACAGGCCGGGGGTCTGCTCCAGCAACCGGCGGAACACCGCCTTGATGGCGTCGATGCCGTCGTAAAAATCGAGGTGCTCGGGTTCGATGTTGAGGATGATGGCGTGCTCGGGATGGAAGTGGACGAGCGTGCCGTCGCTCTCATCCCCCTCGGCGACAAACAGCTCGCCCTCGGCATCCCAGTGCGCGTTGGAACCGAGCACGGGGATCTCGGCGCCGACGTAGTGACTGGGCTTGAGCCCGCCCTGGCGCAGCACATGGGCGGTGAGCGCGGAGGTGGTGGTCTTGCCGTGGGTGCCGCCCACCACAACCCCCTTTTTGTTCGCCATCACCGCCGCCAGAGCCTCGGCACGGCGCACCAGCGGGATGCCCAGCCGGAAGGCGGCGGCATAGGCGGTGTTGCCCGGTTTGATGGCGCTGGAATAAATCACCATGTCGCAGTCCGCCACCTCCTCCTCGCAGTGCGGCGAATAGAAGCGCAGGCCGAGCTTCTGCAGGCGGTCGGTCTCCAGGGTCGAGACCTTGTCGGAACCACTGACGCGATGACCGAGCGCCAGCAGCAGCGAGGCCAGGCCGCTCATGCCCGAGCCGGCGACACCGACGAGGTTGATGCGCATGGGGTGGCGGCTTTCGCGCAGGAGGCTGAGAACGGCGTGGGTCATGAAGCCGCCAATCAAGCACAACTGCGCGCCGGGGCAAACGCCGGCGGCGGCGGGAACTAGTTCTGTTCGACCCGTTCCGGCGTGCGCGCCATGAGCTCGAACACCGGCCCCATCTCGCACAACACCTCGCCCCAGAGGTTCTCTGTGGCGCGCCCGGCGAGCACCACCCGGCTCGGCGGCGTGATGATCCAGGAACGCCGCTCGATCTCGCTCTCGATCTGGCCGCCGGACCAGCCGGAGTACCCGACAAAGCCGCGCACCTCGCGCCCCAGGCCCAGTTCGTGCAGGGCGTCGTCGACCGACAGATGGGTCTGGCAGCGCAGGGTGCGTCCGCTCCAGCGCAGCGAGGCAAAGGCGAGCTTGTCGGTAGCCACCGGGCCACCGGCATAAACCGGCACGTCACCGAGCGGGCCGAGTTCCTCCCCGGGCAGCAACTCGGCCACCCGCTGGTGCCGCGGCCGGTTCAGCACGTAGCTGAAGGCCCCCTCCTCGGCATTGTGGGCGGCAATGAAAACGACGGCGCGCCGGAAGCTGGGGTCGCGCAGCGAGGGCACGGCCAGCAGCAGGGTGCCGGCGAGGGGAAGGTCTTCGGAAGGCGGGGGCATGCAGGATTGGACAGCTCCCATAGCGGGTCCGTTGCCAAATGCACCGAAAAAACCCCGCCGGGAGCGCCGGCGGGGTTTCAACGGTTGACTGGCGGGCGGGATCAGGCCTGCAGCAGGGCGCTGTCGTCCTCAACCACACGACCGGGTTCATCCAGGTCGAAGTTGCGGTTGGCGATGAAGCCGGTGCCGGCGGGAATGAGGTGACCCATGATGACGTTCTCCTTGAAGCCGCGCAGGTAGTCGGACTTGTTGAGCGTCGCCGCCTCGGTGAGCACGCGGGTGGTGTCCTGGAAGGACGCCGCCGAGATGAAGGATTCGGTTTCCAGCGAGGCCTTGGTGATGCCCAGCAGGACGGGCTCGGCCTCGGCGGGCTTGCCGCCCTCCTCAAGCACGCGCTCGTTCTCCTTCTCGAACTCGGTGCGGTCCACCTGGTCGCCCCAGAGGAAGTCCGTGTCGCCCGTCTCGGTGATCTTCACCTTGCGCAGCATCTGGCGGATGATGATCTCAACGTGCTTGTCGTTGATTTCCACACCCTGGGCACGGTAGACTTCCTGCACCTCGTTGACGAGGTGTTCGCGCAGGGCCTGCGGGCCAAGGATTTCGAGGATCTCATGCGGCACAACCGGTCCGTCAGTGAGCTGGTCACCCTTGGAGATGTGGTCGCCATTGAAGACCAGGATGTGCTTGCTGCGGGGAATGAGGTGCTCCTCCTGCTGGCCGGTCTTCGGATCGGTGACGATGACACGGCGCTTGCCGCGCACCAGGCCGCCGATCTCGACGACGCCGTCGATGCGGGCGATCTCGCAGGCGTCCTTCGGCTTGCGCGCCTCGAACAGCTCGGCCACACGCGGCAGACCGCCGGTGATGTCCTTGGTCTTGGAGGCCTTGCGCGGGGTCTTGGCCAGCGTCGTGCCGGCGGCGACCTTCTCGTTGTTCTTGACCGAAAGGTGGGCGCCGGCCGGGATGGTGTAGCTGGCCAGCACTTCGTGCGTCTTCGGGTCGGAGATGACGATCTGCGGATGCAGATCCTCCTTGTGCTCGATGACGACGACTTCCTCGTTGCCGGTGGACTCGTTCTTCTCCTTGGTGAAGGTGATGCCCGAGATCATGTCGCGGAATTCGACCTTGCCGGCCTTCTCCGTGATGATCGGCATGTTGTAGGGGTCCCAGGTGACCACCTGCTCACCCTTCTTGACCGTCGAGCCATCAGCCTTGGCAATGATGGCGCCGAGCACGAGCTTGTGGCTCTCCAGCTCCTTGCCGTCGTCGTCCATGACCGAGAGGATGCCGTTCTTGGTGAGCGCAATCCATTGACCCTCGGGGGTCTGCACGGTGCGCATCTCGGCGAAGCGCAGTTTGCCGGCGTTTTTGACGTTGATGAAGGGCTGCTTGAAGCTGCTCATCGCCGCTCCACCAACGTGGAAGGTGCGCATGGTGAGCTGGGTGCCGGGCTCGCCGATCGACTGGGCGGCGACGATGCCGACCGCCTCGCCGACCTTGACCAGCTTGCTGGTGGCAAGGCTGAGGCCGTAGCACTTGGCGCAGCAGCCGCGCTTGCTTTCGCAGGTGAGCACGGAGCGGATCTTCAGCTTCTCGACGCCGATCTTGGTCAGCTGGGCAGCCTCCTTCTCGAGCACGAGCTGGCCGGCGCTGACGATGGCCTCCTTGCTGATCGGGTCGTGGATGGTTTCGCAGCTGGTGCGACCATACACGCGGGTCTTGAGATCGACCACTTCCTCGTCGCCCTGGTAAATCGACGCCAGGGTGATGCCGTTGACCGTGCCGCAGTCGTCCTCGGTGACGATGACGTCCTGGGACACGTCGACCAGCTTGCGGGTCATGTAGCCGGAGTCGGCGGTCTTCAGCGCCGTGTCGGCGAGGCCCTTGCGGGCGCCGTGCGAGGAGATGAAGTACTCGAGCACGCTCAGACCTTCGCGGAAGTTCGAGATGATCGGGCGCTCGATGATCTCACCGGAGGGCTTGGCCATGAGGCCGCGCATGCCGGCGAGCTGCTTGATCTGGGTCTTGTTGCCGCGGGCGCCGGACGTCACCATGACGTAGAGCGGGTTGTGGTGCTTCTTGCCGTCGTTGTACTCGAGCGTGCGGAACACCTCGTCGGCGAGCTGATCGGTCGCCAGCGTCCAGACGTCGACGATCTTCTGATAGCGCTCACCGTGGGTGATGAGACCGCGGCGGTACAGCTTCTCAACCTCCTCAATCTCCTTGTAGGACTTCTCCAGTCCCTGGCGCTTGGCCTCGGGGATGACCATGTCGGTGATGCCGATGGAGCAACCCGAGCGGGTGGCTTCGCGGAAGCCGAGGTTCTTCAGGCGGTCCAGGCAGGCGACGGTCTCCTTCTGGCCAACCGTCTGGAAGGTGCGCCAGATGATGTCGGAGATCTGCTTCTTGCCGACGGTGCCGTTGATGAAACCAAGGGCGTCGGGCCAGATCTCGTTGAAGCGGACGCGGCCGGCCGTGGTGCTGATGAACGGCTTGCTCGGGTCGCCGAAGGGGCGGGCCTCGTGCTGATAGTCCGGGTTGCGGTACAGGATCTTGTCGTTCAGTCCGAGGCTGCTCTCGGCGAGGGCGAACTCGACCTCGGCCGGATCGTTGAAGATCGGCAGGCGCTCAGGCTGGCCGGGCTTGGCGCCCTTGGCCTCATGACCGGGCAGCTCGCGCAGGTAGGTGAGGAAGAAGCAGCCCAGCGGGATGTCCTGCGAGGGCGTGGTGATCGGCTTGCCGCTGGCGGGGCTGAACAGGTTGTTGGGCGCCAGCATGAGCAGGCGCGCCTCCATCTGGGCTTCGATCGACAGTGGCACGTGCACGGCCATCTGGTCGCC
>JAEYYS010000137.1 GCA_023428335.1 Verrucomicrobiota bacterium
GGGCGAGCATCTCCACGAGCAGGCGCACGACCGAGGCGGGGGTGTAGAACTGGCCGCCCTTTTTGCCCTCGGCGCTGGCGAACTGCGAGAGGAAGTATTCATAGACGCGGCCGAGGATGTCCTTGGAACGGCTCTCCTTGTCGCCCAGGCCGATGTTGGAGATCAGGTCGATGAGTTGGCCCAGGCGGTGTTTGTCGAGGCCGGGGCGGGCGTAGTCCTTGGGCAGGACGCCTTTGAGGCGCGGGTTGTCGCGCTCGATGGCAACCATGGCGTCGTCCACGATCTTGCCGATGGTGGGTTGCTTGGCGTTGGCCTGGAGGTGGGACCAGCGTGCATCGGTGGGCACCCAGAAGACGTTCTCGGCTTTGTATTCGTCCGGATCCTCAGGATTGGCCCCGGCGTAGTCACCCTCGCCGGCGAGGAGTTTGGCGCGGTGCTCCTCGAAGGTGTCGGAGATGTACTTCAGGAAGATGAGGCCGAGGACGACATGCTTGTATTCCGCCGCGTCCATGTTGTTGCGCAATTTGTCAGCGGCGAGCCAGAGCTTGGCCTCGAAGCCGAGGTTGGCGGTGGAATCCTTGACGGCAGACTTGGCTTTCGGCGGGCGGGGCATGGTGCAAGGAAAGCGGGTAAAAGCAGAATCGCCACCGAATCAAGCCGCAGCAGACTCTTTAGGCAAGCTCAGGGGTTGGCAAATCCCATGCGCAGATCACAGTGGCCTACGGCAAGGGGCCGCGGGGCGGAGAGCCTGCACAAGCCCCGGCGCCCCCAAGGGACAAGAGCGATGCAGGGCTTGCCCAAGCCTTTGAGGGGCTGTTTCGAGGCCTGCCGGCCGGCGGCCCGGTGCGCTCCTCGCTACCTCTCTGTCGGCGAATTTTTACGCGCGTGCGCGGGCGAGGCGGGGCGGCAGACCGTTCACCCGCGGCTCCAAAGAGGGCGCGAGGCTATGCGCCCGCGCGCGTGAGGGTCGGCGATTCAGGCTCTGCACCCCCGGATTCCAGACCCGTACCCCCGGCTGGAGCGGGTCGCCCTCACCCCGGAGCCGGTCAACTTGGGGTGGAAAAGTGGCCAAGAAGTGGCCAAGCTGACTTTTTCTGCCTCACCCCGTTGCTTGCGTAACTCGTTGATGTGCCGGAGACAGGACTCGAACCTGCACTGGTTGCCCAACCAGATCCTAAGTCTGGCGCGTCTACCAATTCCGCCACTCCGGCGTGCTGGGGTGGAGCCTTTACACTCCTCCCAGAGGGGCGGGACCGCAAATGCTTTCAGGGGCGGCGGGCGGCGGCGAGGCAGCGTTGGGCGAGCCAGCCGGTGAGCAAGACGGTGACCAGCGGCAGCAGGCCGATTTTCAGGTTGTCGCCAATCCACGGCAGCCAGCCGTCGCGGCTGCGCGTCAGGCCGCTGAAGTACTTCAAACCGAACACCCAGCCGCCATGCAGGCCGGCACTGGCCCAGAGGGCACCGGTGTGCAGCCGCACGCGCGCCAGCACCCAGCCGACGGCGAACAGCGTGGAGAATTCGGCGAGCAGGAAATCGGTGTCGCCAAAACCGCGGCCGATCTGGCCGAGCACGGCAAAGCCGCTGGCCCAGGTGACGTCGGCATCGGCGATTTCCCAGCCCTGCGGCGGTTTCAGGAAATGCACGAGGGCGAAGATGAAGGTGGTCCAGAACACGGCCGGACCCGGGCGCAGGCTGCGCAGCAGGACACCGAGCAGCAGGCCGCGAAAGAAGATTTCCTCGACGAAACCCGCGCCGAGGGCGGCGGCGATCGGGGCGCCGAGGTCGGTCCAGCGCGGTTCGACCCGCAGGTAGTGCGAGCCGAGGCCAACAAAACCGAGGCCGAGCAGGAGCAGCAGGCCGGCGGCGAGGCCGAAGCCGGCGCTCCACTGGCGCAGGCCGCTGTCCCAGGGTTTCCAGGCGGGCAGCAGGCCGCGGTCGACCTGCAGGGCGCGCAGCAGAGGCACGATGAAGACGAGGGCGCAGACCAGCACCGCGCGGTTGAAGTAGCGCGGGAAGTGGGCGCGCGCGGCGGTGTCGGCCAGCCAGTCGGCCGGGCCGAACGCGGCCAGGCTGGAGCCGGGCAGCCAAGCGGCATAGCCCTTGCCGAGGTGGAAAATCGCCGGTGCGAGCAGGGCGCCGCCGACCATGACCGCGAGCAGGTAAAGCAGCAGCCGGGGCAGGGCGGCGACGGGCGGCGGTGAGGTGATGGCTTGCATGCGCGGGAATCTACCGCATTCTGGCCTCTCTCAATGACCAAAAACCAGATCCACGAATGGCATGACCGCCTGGAGGACGGCCGCCGGCGCTATGTCCGCGGCTATTGGAACTCACGCGCGTGGACCTTCCGGGTGCTGCTGCCAGAGAGCGAGGACTGGGAGCTGGTGGAGAAACCCGACGTCGAGCTGTGGCTGGCGCTGCGCGATGTGCTGTTCCGCAAGTACCAGCGCAAGCGCCTGCCCTTCAAGCATCTCGCCTCGGTCGATGCCGTGCTCGAGGAGATGGGCGTGAAGCCGGAGCCGGCGGTGTAATCAACGCCAGGCGGCGAGCAGGCCGGCGGCCTTGTGCTGGGTTTCCTCCCACTCCTGGTCTGGATCGCTGTCGGCAACGATGCCCGAGCCGGCATGAAAGTGGAGGCGCTCGCCCTGCTGCACAGCGGTGCGGATGGCGATGTTCCAGCGGCTTTCGCCGTTGAAACCGAAACTGCCGATCGCGCCGGTGTACAGGCCGCGCGGGTGGGGTTCGAGTTCGCGAATGATTTCCAGCGCGCGTTTTTTCGGTGCGCCGGTGATGCTGCCGCCGGGGAAGCAGGCACGGAAGGCGGCGGCATGGCTGAGGCCGGCGCGCAGGGTGCCGGTGACGGTCGACACCAGATGGAAGACCTGGGCGAAACTTTCCACCTTCCAGAGCTCGGGCACGCGCACGCTGCCGAATTCGCAGACCTGGCCGAGGTCGTTGCGTTCGAGGTCGGTGATCATGAGCAGTTCGGCGCGCTCCTTTTCCGAGGCGGGCAGGGCGGCCTTGGAGCGGGCATCGCGCTCGGGATCGGCGGGGTACCGCGGGCGCGTGCCCTTGATCGGACGGGTGGTGATGGCGCGGTCGTGCAGGTCGAGGAAGAGCTCGGGCGAGGCCGACAGCACGCGGGTGCCGTCGAGATCGAGGAAGGCGGCGTGCGGGGCGGGGGAGACCTCGCGCAGGCGCAGGTAGGCCGCCAAGGCGTCGGCCTCCGCCGGCCACGCGGCCTGCCAGGGGTGCGAGAGGTTCACCTGGTAGATGTCGCCGGCGGCGATGTAGGCCTGGGCACGGAGCACCTGCTCGACGAAGGCCTCGCGCGGCACCTGCGGGGTGAAGATCAGCGAGGGTGCTGGCGGCGAGGCGGGCGGTGCGGCGGGCACCTGCGACAAAAGATCGTCGGGATCGAACCAATGGCCGCGGTCGTGGTCATAGTCGAGCGCCTGCGGTTAAATCCCGAGTATAAAATGCCCGTCAAACCCC
>JAEYYS010000146.1 GCA_023428335.1 Verrucomicrobiota bacterium
CCGCCGTGCTCGCCCGCGCCCTGTTCAACGCCAGCGAGTTTTTGTTCCTGCCCTGATCCCGCCATGCCGCCGAACCCCGAACATCTCTCCACCGCCGGCCGACTGCTGCTCGACCGACGCCGCTTTCTCAGCGGCAGCGCCACCACGCTCGGCTCGCTCGCCTTCGCCGACCTGCTCGGCCGCGACGGTCTGCTGGCCGCGCCGGCGATTGATCCGGCACGGCCCTATGCCGCGCGACAGCCGCATTTTCCGGCGAAGGCCAAAAACGTTCTGGTGATCTTCTGCGCCGGAGCGGTCAGCCAGCTCGAAACCTGGGATTACAAACCGGAACTCATCCAGTGGGACAACAAGCCGCTGCCCGGCGGCCCGGCCGTCCCCTTTCAGGGACCCGCCGGCAATCTGGCGCGGCCGCAATACACCTTCCGACCCCGCGGCCGCACCGGCAAGTGGGTCAGTGACATGATCCCGCATCTGGCGGAGCTGACCGACGACCTCGCCTTCATCCACTCGCTCACCAGCAAGTCGAACACCCATGGCCCGGCGGAAAATTTTCTCTCCACCGGCTTCGTGCTCGACGGCTTTCCCTCGCTCGGCGCCTGGACCACGTACGCGCTCGGCAGCGAGAGCGAGGAACTGCCGGCCTACGTCGCCATCCCCGACCCTCGCGGCGTGCCTCAAAACGGTTCCAACAACTGGGGCCCGGGGTTCCTGCCCGCCGCCTTCCAGGGCACAACCATGAGTTCCAAGGATCCCGTGCGCCACCTTGCCGCACCCGGCGTTTCCGCGGCAGCCGACGGCGCCGCGCGCTCGCTGCTGCAGCGCATGAACGCCCGCCACCTGGAGGCAAACCCGGGCGACGCCCGGCTGGCAGCGCGCATCGCCAGTTACGAACTCGCCGCGCGCATGCAGCTCAGCGTGCCGGAAATCGCCGACCTGTCGACCGAACCCGCGCATGTGCTGAAGCTGTACGGCGCCGATGACACCCAGAATCCGGACAAGGCCGCCTTTGCCCGCAACTGCATCCTCGCCCGTCGCCTCATCGAGCGCGGGGTCCGCTTCGTGCAGCTTTTCAACGGCGCCTACGCCAGCGGCGGCAAGCTCAACTGGGACGGCCACAACGCGCTCAAGGAGCAGTACGATGTGCACGCGCAGATCCTCGACCAACCCGCCGCAGCGCTGATCCGCGACCTGCGCCAGCGCGGCCTGCTCGATGACACCCTCGTCGTCTGGTGCACCGAGTTCGGCCGCATGCCGTTTTTCCAGAAGGGCTCGAAGGGCCGCGATCACAATCCCGACGGCTTCACCTGCTGGCTCACCGGCGCCGGCGTCAAACCCGGCGTCAGCCACGGCGAGACCGATGAACTTGGCCAGCGCGCGGTCAAGGACGTGCATCCGCTCTACGACTTCAACGCCACCCTGCTGCACCTCGCCGGCCTCGATCACGAGCGCCTCACCTTCGAGCACAACGGCATCCAGCGCCGACTCACCAACGTCGAGGGTCACGTCATCCGCGAGGTGCTGGCCTGAGCCCGCACCAAGAGTCAAGAATGCGCATGCCAAATCGAGAATCGGCAGGCGCGCGACGTTGACAGGTCCCTGCCGCGGGTGTGCCGTCCGCCGCACCCAACCTGTGCCGTCGCCCCGTCATGAAACGCCTTCTCCTCTGCCTGCTGCCCGCCGCCCGCCTGTTCGCCGCCGATCCCGCGGTGCTCACCACTGAATTCATCTACGACAGCGGTCCCTACCCGCAGATCCATGCGACGACGATCGCTGAAACACCGGCGGGCCTCGTCGCCGCCAGGTTCGGCGGCCCCCGCGAGAAGGATCCGGATGTCGGCATCTGGGTCTCGCGCCAGGTCAAGGGAAAGTGGACGGAAAGCGTCGAGGTCGCCAACGGCATCCAGCACACCCTCAGCGACGGCACCGTGGTCCGCCACCCGACCTGGAACCCGGTGCTGTTCCAGCCGAAGAACGGCCCGCTGCTGCTCTTCTACAAGGCCGGTCCCACCCCGCAGACCTGGTGGGGCATGCTCACCACTTCGACCGATCACGGCAAGACCTGGGAACAGCCGCGCCGCCTGCCCGAGGGCATCCTCGGCCCGGTGAAGAACAAGCCGGTCGAACTGCCCGACGGCAGCCTGCTCTGCCCAACCAGCGAGGAGTTGCCGGCGGCGCAGAAGGGCGACAAGGAAACCTGGACCGTGCACTTCGAGCGCACCCGCGACTTCGGCCGCACCTGGGAGCGCACGCCGCCGCTGCACGACGGCAAGGAAATCCAGGCCATCCAGCCCAGCCTCCTGTTCCTCGGCGGCAACCAGTTGCTCGCCTTGGGGCGCTCACGCCAGGACCGCGTCTTCGAAATCCTCAGCGAGGACGGCGGCAAGACCTGGGGTGAAATCCAACTCGGCAGCCTGCCCAACAACAACAGCGGCACCGATGCCGTGACGCTCGCCGACGGCACGCACCTCATCGTTTACAACCACATCGGCGGCACGCCGGGCAAGTGGGGCGGCAAGCGCAGCCCGCTCAACCTCGCCGCCTCCAAGGACGGCCGCACCTGGCAGGCCGCGCTGGTCCTGGAAAACGAACCGGGCGAATACAGCTACCCGGCCATCGTCCAGACCAAGGACGGTCTCGTCCACCTCACCTACACCTGGAAACGCCAGAAGGTGAAGCATGTCGTCGTTGATCCTTCGAAGCTGTCCCCCAAGCCCATTGTCGACGGCCAGTGGCCCCAGTAAAGGACTCCAGCGCTTCAGCGCGCCACCACCCGGCCACACCCCACGAGCTGAAGCTCGGAAGTACTCTGCCCCGCCCATACCGCCATGCCTCGCTTCGCTGCCTTCCTTGCCCTGGCCCTTCTCTGCGGCCAGAGCCTCGCTCAGGACATCGTCGTCTATGGCGCCACCCCGGGCGGCCTCGCGTCCGCCATCGCCGCGGCGCGGCTGGGCCGGCAGGTGACGCTCGTTGAAGCCAACACCCACCTCGGCGGCATGACGACGAGCGGGCTGGGCAAGAGCGACATCGAGAACCGAGCCATGATCGGCGGCCTGTTCAAAGAGTTCGTCGCCGGCGTGCATGCCCACTACCTCCGCCAATACGGTCCCCAGCACGAAAACACCCGGCTCTGTCAGGACGGCTACTACGCCGAACCCCACGTGGCGGAAAAGGTCTTCGAAGCCATGGTCGCCCGGGAATCCAACCTCACGGTGCTGAAAGGCTGGCGACTCAAGTCAGCCCGGGTGAGCCAGGAGAAACTGACCGGCATCACGATCCTCCAGCGGGAAACCGGCGAGGCACAAACCCTGCAGGCCGGCATCTTCATCGACGCCACCTATGAAGGCGATCTCTTTGCCGCCGCGGGCGCCCGGTTCCGGCTCGGCCGCGAAGCGCGCGCGGCCTTCGATGAACCGCACGCGGGAGTCGTTTATTTCGATTACCAAACCCATGAGTTCCTGCCCGGCAGCACCGGCGAGGGCGACGATCGCCTGCCGGCCTACACCTACCGCCTGTGCCTGACCCAGGATCCGCGCAATGCCGTGCCACTGACCGAACCACCGCCCGGATACGACCGCACCGACTACCTCGGCTACTTCGATGACCTCAAAGCAGGGCGTCTTGCCGGCCCCAAGGTCTTCAAGCCCGGCCGAGGCTACAATCCCAAACACTTCAACACGCTCGTGCGCGCGCTTTCGGTCGCCGACCTGCCGAACCAGAAGTTTGATGTCAACATCAATCCGCGCCCGCTCGGCTTCCCCTTCCCCGAGGAGAACCGCGGCTACATCGAGGGCGACGAGGCCACGCGCGAGCGCATCCGGCAACGCCATCGCAGCCTGGTCCTCGGCCTGCTCTGGTTCCTGCAAAACGATCCTGAGGTGCCGGCGGCGCACCGCGCGCTCGCCAACGAGATGCATCTGCCGCGCGACGAGTTCACCGACAACGCCCATTTCCCCTGGCAGCTCTACGTGCGCGAGGGACGCCGCCTCATCGGCGAATACACGCTCACCCAGCATGACATCACCGGCAAGGGCCAGGCCCCCAAGCACCATCCGGACAGCATTGCCGTCGGTGAGTTCCCCATCGACAGCTTCCCGGTGCGCAAGCGCCAGCCCGGCGACACCCTCGTGCTGGAAGGTTACCTTGGCATGCTCGATTACATCACGCGGCCCTACGAGATCCCCTACCGCATCCTGATCCCGGAGAAGATCGATGGCCTGCTGGTTCCCGTTGCCGCAAGCACCACGCACGTGGCCTTCTCCAGCATCCGCATGGAACCCACCTGGATGGCGCTCGGCCAGGCTGCCGGCGTCGCCGCCCACCTGGCGCTGCATCACGGTGTTGCACCACGCCAGGTGCCCCTCACGGAATTGCAGTCGCGACTGATCGATCAGGGCCAGGTGATCCGCCATTCCACGCCCTGACGCGCCTGCCACTCTTGCTTCCCCCGCCATGAAAGCCCTCCTGCTCTTCCCCCTCCTGCTGACCAGCACCGCCGTCGCAGACTCGTCCGTCATGCTCGCCGGCCCCTGGCTGCCAGCGGATCCGCACCAGCTCGACTTCGCCGCCCTGCCCAAGCTGCCGAGCCAGCACGCCATCATCAGCAATGTCAGCGCCTCCGGAGGCTTGCCAGCCCGCCTCGATCACGAAAAAGGCGGCGTCAACCAGCACAACTACCTCGTCCATCACGCCGGCCAATTCTGGGCCATGTGGAGCGACGGCCCCGGCATCGAGGACCGGGTCGGCCAGCGCGTCAAGTATGCCACCAGCCCCGACGGCCTGAGTTGGAGCAAACCGCAGTTCCTCACCCCGGAAGCGCCGAACTCCGGCCCAGATTCACCCCATTACGGCACCCGCACCAACAAGGGCCTGCGCTGGATCGCCCGCGGCTTCTGGCCGCGCGAGGGGGAACTGCTCGCCCTTGCCTCGCTCGACGAGGCCGCCGGCTTCTTCGGCCCCGGCCTCGAGCTGCGCGCCTTCCGCTTTCAGCAGGGCACCTGGACCGACGCCGGTCTCATCTGCGACGATGCCATCAACAATTTCCCGCCGCTCAAGCTGCCGACCGGCGACTGGATGCTGTCGCGCCGCCGCCACGATTACAAGACCAGCGGCGTGCACTTCCTCGTCGGCGGTGTCAAGGCGCTCGACGACTGGCAGTCCTTCCCCGTCCTGGGCAGCGCCTCGGAACTCAACGCCGAGGAACCCGACTGGTGGATCCTGCCCGACCAGCGGCTTGCCGCCATCTTCCGCGACAACCGCCGCAGCGGCTTCCTGTTTCGCTCGATCTCGACCGACCACGGCCGCAGCTGGAGCCTGCCGGTGAAAACCAACTTTCCCGATGCCACCTCCAAGGTCTGCGGCCTGCGCCTGCGCGATGGTCGCTACGTGCTGGTCTCCAACTCGAACCCGAAAAAGCGCGATCCGCTGACCCTGGCCGTCAGCGACGACGGCCTCGTCTTCCACAAGCTGCTCTATCTCGTCGGCGGCCGGCACATCGATTACCCGCACGTCATCGAGCATGGCGACAGCCTCTTCATCGCCTTCGCCGGCGGCAAGCAGACGGTCGAGGTGCTGAAGGTCAAGCTCAGCGATGTGGCGGCGGTGAAGATGCCTGGGACACCGGTCGTCCAGTAGCTTCGCGACTCGGCTCGCCCCCGCCCCGATCCCCTGGAAGCTTTACCTGTAGCCTTGGAGCGGATAGACTTGATGGGTGACCGCGAAACCCAGCCTTCTGCTTGCTCTCTGCGCGCTTCTTTGCGGCTTCCATCTCGGGCCCTATGCTCGAAAGTGAAGCCTCGCCGCCTCAATTCCTTTCTGGCCTTTGCAACGCCCAAACCATAACCTGCCCTCTTTTCCAGAACCATGAAAACCCCGGAAGCCACCCCCACCTCCCGCCGCCGTTTCGTCCAGCAGTCCGTTGCCGCCGGCCTCGGTTTCAACTTCCTCCCCGCCTACCTGACCAGTGCGCGCGCCGCCGACAATCCCAAGCTGCCGCCGAGCCGACGCCTCAATCTCGGTTGCATCGGTGTCGGCGGCCGGGCCGGCAGTGTGATCCCCGGCCTGACCGCCGGCGGCATGGCCACCCCGGTGGCTTTTGTCGATGTCGACTTCGTCACCGCCCGCGGCATGGAGAAAAACCTGAAGGCCTTCCCCGACGTCAGGCGCTTCCATGATTTCCGCGAGATGTTCGACCAGATGGGCAGCGACATCGACGCCGTCAGCGTTGTCACCCCCGATCACACCCACTTCACCGCCGCGATCCATGCCATGGCCCGCGGCAAGCATGTCTACGTGGAAAAGCCGCTGACTCACACCTTTGAGGAGGCGGCCATCCTCATGCGCGCGGAAAAGAAGTTCAAGGTGGTGACCCAGATGGGCAACCAGGGCCACACCTCCGCCGGCGCGGAGCAGTTCAAGCAGATGCTCGCCGCCGGTGTCGTCGATGACATCGTCAAGATCGAAGCCTGGAAGTCGCCCTCGCTCTGGTTCATGAACGCCGCCGAACGCATCCAGGGCTACCCTCCGGCCGAGCCGATGCCCGAGTCCCTGAAAAGCTGGGACCTCTGGTGCGGGCCCCAGGAGATGAAACCCTTCAGCAAGATGTACCATGCCTTCAACTGGCGCGGCTTTCACCTCTATGGCGGCGGCATGTTTGGCGACTGGGGTGCGCACATCATCGACTTCGTCCATCATCACCTGCACCTCGGCCTGCCCACTCGCATCACGCCGCTGGCGCTCGCCGATTACAACCGGGTGAGCTACCCGCTGAGTTCGGACATCCGTTTTGAGTTTCCGGCCCGCGGAGAAAAACGGCCCGCTGTGGAACTGCGCTGGAAGGCCGGCGGCGACATCCGGATCGAGATCGGGGAGCAGTACGGCGACCCCGCCGCCGATGGCAAAACCTTCATCCCGAACCCTGGCACGACCGGTTCCCTGCTGCATCGCAAGCAGGGCGACTACCTCGTCCAGCGCGGTTCCCACGACCGCCATTCGCTCGTCTATCCGCGCGCCAAGATGGCCGAGTTCAAGGAAGCCATGGCCTTAAACCCGCCGAAGCACAACCACTTCGAAAGCTTCATCCACGCCTGCATGGGCGAAGGCAAAACGGAGTCGCCCTTCGAGGTCTCAGGTCTGCTCACCCAGGTTCTCAATCTCGGCACCATCGCCGAGTACCTGAACGTCGACCTGCAGTTCGACCCGAAGACCCAGCGCTTCATCGGCAACGACGAGGCCAACGCCCGCCTCGCCGGCCCGGCCCCGCGCGCCGAGTGGGCCGATTGCTACAAGCTGGCCTGAGCCTCGTGCCAAGCCCTGATTGTTTGAGCCCGCCAGCCCTTCGCGGCCGGCGGGCCCAAACCATGAGCTTACGCGCTTCTTGGGTTCCATCGAGGCCAACTTCTCCGTCCCAACCGGCAACAGGCCCCATCCTGCGGCCGTACCCCTGACGATCTCCCTTCGCCATGAAACGCCGCTCCCTGCTCGCTGCCCTGCCCGCCCTGCTGCTCAGGTCCGCCCAAGCCGCTGAGCCTCTGGATCCCGGCAGCCGTTGGGAACTGTTCGTCGATGAATTCCTGGTGGCGCAGAAGCAGGGCGCCGCGCTGCGCCTGCACACACCGGTGAAGCGCGAGGTCGTGCTCACCACCAACCAGCCCTGGGAGGGGGTCACCTGCGCTTATTTCTCCGTCATTCAGGACGAGAACCGCATCCTCATGTACTACCGCGGTTCTTCCGGCGGTTCCGATCACAGCGATGCCCAGGTGACCTGCGTCGCCGAAAGCAGCGACGGCATCCACTTCACCCGCCCGAACCTCGGCCTCATCGAGGCCGGCGGCACCAAGGCCAACAATGTCCTCTGGCGCGGGGTGGAGTCGCACAACTTTTCGCCCTTCCTCGACGCCAATCCCGCCGCCAAACCCGAGGAGCGCTTCAAGGCCCTCGGCGGCGTCAAGCAGCCGGGCAAGAACTGGCATCAGGGCGAGACCCCCGGCGGGCTGTATGCCTTTGCCTCCGCCGACGGCATTCACTGGCGCAAGCTGCGCGACACACCGGTCATCACCAAGGGCGCCTTTGACTCGCAGAACCTCGCCTTCTACGACACCACCCGCAGCCGCTACGTCTGCTTCAGCCGCATCTTCCTCAACAAGGTGCGCGCGGTACAGAGCCACACCTCGACCGACTTCCTCGCCTGGTCCGATGGCATTCCACACGCCTACGCCGAGGGCGTGCCCTGGGAGCATTTTTACACCTCCGCCACCGTGCCCTGCCCGACCGCGCCGCACCTCTTCCTGTCGTTCCCCAAACGCTTCATGACCGCCCGGCACAAGGTGCCGGCCCACAAGGACAAGGGCGTGTCCGACGCCGTCTTCATGTCGAGCCGCGACGGCGTCCATTGGGATCGCCCCTTCCTGGAAGCCTGGGTGCGCCCCGGCCCCGACCCGCTCAACTGGACCGACCGCAACAACATGACCGCCAACGGCATCGTTGACACCGGCGACGGCGAGTGGTCGCTCTACATCAGCGAGCACTACCGCCATGCCGACCACCGCATCCGCCGCCTGACCGTGCGAAGGCAGGGCTTTGCCTCGATGCATGCCGGCGCCGCCGGCGGCGAGTTCACCACGCACCCGCTGCGCTGCGCCGGGGGTCGCCTGCACCTCAATTACGCCACCTCCGCCGCCGGCTCGATCCAGATCGAACTCCAGGATGAAAAGGGCCAGCCGATCCCCGGCTTCGCCCTGGCCGACATGCCGGAACTCTACGGCGACGAATTCGAGGCCGCCGCCACCTGGAAAACCGGCACCGAACTGTCCAGCCTGAAGGGCCGCACGATCCGCCTGCGCGTGCGCCTGCAGGATGCCGACCTGTACGCCCTGCGCTTCGGCGACTGAGCGCGCTCCGCACTTGCCCTGGAGCGGGTGTGGGTTTCAATCGCGTGAATGTGCCTTCGCCCGCGCAGGAGCCGCGCCGTGGCGGCGTTTCCACGGCATGCGGCAGTTCCTGCTTGTTCTCCTCGCCCTGTGCCCTTCGCTCCTCGCGGCGGAGCGTCCGAACATCGTGCTCATCCTCGCCGACGACCTCGGTTATGGCGATGTCGGGTGCTACGGCGCGACGAAAGTGAAGACACCGAACCTCGACCGGCTTGCCCGCGAGGGTCGGCGCTTCACGGATGCTCATTCCGCTTCGGCCGTCTGCACCCCCTCTCGCTACGCCCTGCTGACAGGCGAATATCCCTTTCGCAAAAACCTCTGGGGCCCGGTGATGAATCCGAGTCCGCTGGTCGTCGATGCGACGAAACCGACGTTGCCTGGCCTGCTCAAGCGCCAAGGTTACGCCACCGCCTGCTTCGGCAAGTGGCACCTCGGCTTCGGCAGCGTCCCCAAGCCCGACTGGAATGCCGATCTGAAGCCGGGGCCGCTCGAGTGCGGTTTTGACCACTACTTTGGCATTCCGGTCGTCAACAGCCATCCACCCTTCGTCTGGGTCGAGGATCATCGTGTCGTCGGCCTCGATCCGACCGATCCCCTGAGGTACGGCGGCCGGCCGCAGACGCGGATGTTTCCCGAAAAAATGTTCAGCCCGCCGATCTCCGGCGGCACCGCCGCGCACGCGCTCTATGACGAGGAGGAGCATGGAAGCACGCTCACCAAAAAGGCGGTCGCTTGGATGCGCCGGCAGGCCCCAACCCAGAGCCAAGGCCCTGGAAGCGCCCAGCCGTTCTTCCTCTACTTCGCCACGCCGCACATCCATCATCCCTTCACACCGGGCGCCAGGTTCAAGGGCAGCAGCGAAGCCGGTCGCTACGGCGATTTCATCCAGGAGTTCGACGGGATGGTCGGCGAGTTGATGCGCACGCTTGATGAACTCCAGCTGCGCGACCGCACCCTTGTCATCGTCACCAGCGACAATGGTGGCATGCTCAACCAGGGCGGTCAGCAGGCTTGGAAGGCCGGTCACCGTCTCAATGGCGATCTGCTCGGCTTCAAGTTCGACGCCTGGGAAGGCGGCCACCGCGTGCCCTTTCTCGCCCGCTGGCCGGGGAAAATCGAGGCCGGCAGCACCTCCGACCAGCTGCTCTGCCAGATCGATCTGCTCACCACCTTCGCCGTCCTCACCGGCTCCGAACTGCGGGGCCCGGACAGCGTCAACGCGCTGCCCGCGCTGCTCGGCAATCCGGACCGACCCGTGCGCGATCACCTGGTGCTCGCCCCGGCGCAGAGAACGCACCTGGCCCTGCGCGAAGGTCCCTGGCTCTACATCGGCGCCGCGGGCGGCGGCGGTTTCCAGGGCCGCCGACCTGGCGACCACAACCTCGGCGGCGGCGGTGCTTTGCAATTCACCGGCGAGTCGAACAGCGACTTCGCCAACGGCAAGCTCAGGCCCGCTGCCCCCAGGCAGCAGCTCTATCATCTCGGCAACGATCCCCGCCAGACCCGAAACGTCATCCGTGAGCACCCCGAAGTCGCCGAACGCCTGGCGCAGCGCCTGGCGGAGATTCGGCAGGCCCCATAAGCCCCTCCTTCAAAACCCGGTGTTCGGAAACCAGCGGCTGAAGTGATTGTCATCAAGTCGGGTCAGCGGATACGTCAACGGCGCGGGCGGCCCCTGTTTGGCCCAGCGCTGCAAGTCCTCGCGATGCCCGAGATGGCCAAGCACGTCGAGCGCGCTGCCGGGTGAACCGTCCGCCCAGCCCTTGTGCACCTGCGGATCCCAGATGGCAATGCCGGGCGCACCCCCGGCGAGCCAGTCGGCGACCTTCTGGCAGAGTTCCTTGGGTTTGCCAGTCTTCCAGGCGATGACCATCGGATACACCCGGACCTTCGTGCCCTGGGTGATGCGACGGTAGTATTCCAAGTCCACCTGACCCGGGGTCTTCACAAAGGAGGTGTGGTAGGCAAACCAGGTGGTTGCCACCTCATCGACCAGGCCACGGCGGATCCAGTTTTCCAGATCCAGCCCCCAGCGACGATTGTCCTCCTCCTTGGCAAAGGTGCCGAGCGAGATCTTGTAGCGTTCCTGGCGGCCCTGTCGCGCGGCGGTCTCGTCGAGCAGCGCCCGCACCTCCAGCAGGAAATCGGTCATGACCGCGGCACGCGTGGCGTGCAGGCGCGGATCGTCGTCGCCGGCTGCCTTGGCCTCGGCACCGTGCATCTCGCGAAAGCGTTGGGCGAAGGCTTCCTCCCAAAGCATGAGCGGCAGGCCGCGGTTGAAGAGAAAGCCGACTCCCTCGGGCTGCACCTCCAGCGCCTCGCGCAGGATTTCCACGAGGTGCCGACGCACCTCCGGCACGGCATAGCTCATGTAGAAGGTCGGCGTGCCATCGCGGTCGATGCAGCGCCACTCCGGATGCTCATAAAAAAATCGGCTGTTGAAGGTCTCCTCATAGGGCATCGATCCCACCCAGCCGCCGGGCCTGAGCAGGACATGAAACTCGGCCCCCTGAGCCTTGGCGGCCTCGCGCGCGACCTGCAGTGGGTTGACCCCGTTCTTGAACAGCGTCTCCAGCGTCTTCGTGTAGATCGCGTAGGTGCCGGAGGGAAAGTCCTCCGTACCCTGGCCGGGATAGGTCCCGACTTGGCTCGGATAACACACCAGGTCGCTGCCCCCCACCTGGAACCACCACTAGCCGATGTCCGTGCCTTCGAAACCGCGGAACTCCTCCGCCAGTTCCGCCGCCGTGGTCGGTCGGAACGGCCAAATCCAACTGTGCCCGTCAAAGGTGGCGATGCTGCTGCGCTGCAACGAGGGCGCCAGTGCCGCCTTCGCCTCGGCCGCGCTCAAGGGCACGGTTTTGACGTAACACACCGTCGCCGCCAGACCCGGCAGCGGCGCGAGTTCGAGCGACTGCCCCTTCAGCTCAGCCACCGTCAGGAAACACTCCTGAATCACCGCGCGGCGGTTGGGCAGCAGCGGCAGCTGGTTGGCCAGCCGCTTGAAAACCGGTTCATCGCTAAGCTTGGCCCGGATGCCGTTGCCACCGATGGTGAAACCGCCCGAGGTGGTCGCCAGCCCAACGTAAACCGCATGCCACCCACGCTCGGCCAGCGACAGCCGCACCGGCGGCGGATTCGTCGCACTGTAGATCGACAGCGCCGTGCCCTGCCAGTCAGCCGTCGCGAAGGGAATCCGCTTCCACTTGCCCTTCTGGCGCCGGCCGTCGATCAGCGCCGAGGCCGGCTCGACCTTGGCCAGATCCACATGCAGGTTGGCCTGGGCACTTTGGGCAAAGGACCGTGAGTCATTTTTGAAATACTCCGCGGCCGGCAGGCTGCTGAGGCAGAACCCGAAAAGGGCGAGAAAGCGCGTCATGACAAGCAAACGCCGCAGACCTGCCGGGCTTGCCGACCGGGTAGGCACTTGTCTTTGCCGGCAACCCGGCGCAGGAATGCGGATCATGCACCGCATCCTTGCCTCGCTCCTTGCGCTTCTGGCCCTGCCTGGAAGCGCCGCCGAATCCGCCGTGGCCGCCAACCTGGAGCGCGCTTGGGACATCACCTGGCGCCGCTTTTACCTGCCACAGGTGCAGACCTTCGGCGATTACCTCAGCAGCTATGAACCGGGCCGGGAGCAGGCGCACCTGCCGACGGCCGAGGAGGTGCAGCGCCAGTTTCCCAACCCCTGCGGTTACAGCACCGGCATGGAGGATGGCGCCATCCTCGGCGGTGCCATGCTCAGCCTCTTGTGCGACCGTTTCGCGGTGACGCAGGAGGAAGGCCTCCGAACCCGGGCGGCGGAGGTCTTTGCCGGACTCCAACGCTGCGCCACCGTTCATGGCGTGCGCGGCTTCGTCGCCCGCAATGTCTGTCCCGGGGACGGCCGAAGCACCTACCTCAATTCCTCGCGCGATCAGGTCACCCATTTTGTGCACGGCCTCTGGCAGTATTACCACAGCCCGCTGCCCGATGAAGCCACCAAACTGAGAATCCGCACCCTGCTGGCCGACGTCGCCGAGCGCATGATCGCCACCGTCACACCCGAGAACGACTTCGACTTTCTCCGCGCCGACGGCGCCCGTTGTCCACTCGGCATCTGCCGCATGTGGAATGTGCAGGCCCATGAGGCGGCGCGACTGCCGATGATTTACGCCGCGGCCTGGGACGTGACCCGCGAGCCGCGCTACCGCGAGCACTGGCGCCAATACGCCGCCGACGCCATTGCCCAATCGGCCCATCCCGGCGAGCACAAACCCGCCTATGCCCTGCTGCAAATGCAATGCTCGCTGGAACTGCTGCTCGCCCTCGAACCCGAGCCGGCGCTGAAGATGGCGATCGGCGAACGCATGCGCCATGTGCGCGATCTCGCCGCCCGGCGCTTTGCCACGGTGGCCGCCCAGCTCGCGCGCGAGGACCCGGCCAGGCTGGCCATGCTCGGCCCGGACTGGCGCACGGTCCCCGAGTGGAAGGATCAGAAGGGCTATCCCAACCCGCAGTGGGGGCCCTTCCGCGCCGTCTGGCATCTCACCCGCGAATTCGGCGAGTCGGCGCTCGTCCTGCTCATGACCGAACCCGCGACGCTC
>JAEYYS010000222.1 GCA_023428335.1 Verrucomicrobiota bacterium
GGCGACATGCGGTTCCGTCCCAGTACTCTCCACCAGCGGCCCGGTTTTTACGCGGAAAGTGAGGGGGCTGTGCCGCGGGAGAGCGATCCCAGATCTTGGACTGCGGCAGGTCACCTGCCGCTTTGCGGTGCCGCAGCCCTGCTGCGGGAGGGGGGAAGCATGGCGGCTGCGCCGCGGGGCAAGCGCCAGCTGGGCTGGCTGTTCCTGCTGGAGACGCGGGCCGTGACCGCGTGGTTTCCGCGGGTCGCTGCCCCGCGCTTCCGCCAAGCCCCGAAGCGCGCTCAACCGAGCAGGCCGAGGCCGGTCAGGCGTTCGCGGATCAGCGCGCGTTCGGGTTCGTGGAAACGCTGGAAGGGTTCGGCCATCTGGTCGTCGCAGATGCCGAGCAGGGACAGACCGCATTTGATGCCCTTGATGATGGCGCTCTTGTGGCGGCCGACCGTGTAGATGCTGCCGGCCAGGCGCATGACTTCGGCATGCAACTCGCGGGTGCGCTGCAGGTCCTGGGCGGCGGCCGCTTCGTACATCCGCACATACAGCTGCGGATGCAGGTTGGCGCCGCCGTTGATGCCGCCGTGGCCGCCGAGCAGCACGGCCTCGGCGGTGAGTTCCTCGGGACCGACCAGCACGCTCCAGTCCGGCCGCTGGCGGGCGATTTCGAGCAGGCGGTGGAAGTAGATCATGTCGCAGGAGCTGTCCTTGACGCCGCAGATGCCGGGCAGGTCGAGCGCGCGGCGCACGAGGTCGAGATCAAAACTGACCTTGGTCAGGCCGGGCATGTTGTAGAGGAACAGCGGCAGCGGCATTTCGGCGACCAGATCCTGGATGTATTCCCAGAGTTCCGGCGGTGCGGCGGGGAAGTAGTAGGGCGGGGCGAGCACGACATGGGTCGCGCCGGTCTCGGCGGCAAAACGCGCGAGGTGGACGCTTTCGGTGAAGGCCGTGTCGGTGATGCCGACCAGCACCGGCACTCGGCCGGCGGCGAGCTGGCAGCTGCGCTCGATCAGTTCGCGGCGCAGGCGATAGCTGAGGCTGGGGCCCTCGCCGGTGGTGCCGAGGATGAAGAGCCCGCTGACCCCGCCGGCAATGAGGTGTTCGATCAGGCGCTCGAGGCCGGCGACGTCGAGGGTGTCGCGACCGGACAGGGGGGTGACGAGGGGCGGGATGATGCCGCGGAGCGGTTGGGGCAGGGACATGGCGGGACACGCAATCTCGCGCTGGCGACGGCTTTTGGGCAAGACGCGGCTTGTGCCCATCCTTGGCAGCCGGTTGACGATTCTTGACTCGCTTTGCAAGAAGATCATGGCTGGCGACTTTCCATCCACCCATGCCCGCCACGGAACAGGCCGACTATTTTTCCACCCAGGTGCTGCGCACACGTCGCTTCTACCTGACCGACTGGCGGCAGCGCCGCCGGGAGGGCGCCGGGCTCGGTCTGGTGGGCGGTGGCTGCGAATGGTGCGCGCCGGATTTTGTCGTCGACCGCCGCAGCTTTCCCTTCCTCGCCTTTGAGTTCGTCGCCCGCGGTCGCGGCCAGGTGACCCTGGCCGGCCGGCGCCATGAGGTCGGTGTCGGCCATGCGTTCTTTTTTGACCCGGGCACGCCGCACGTGATTCGCTCCGATGCCGAGGAGCCGCTGGTGAAGTACTTCTTCAACCTCACCGGTCCGCGCGCGGCCGCCCTGCTCGACGAACTCGGTCTCGGTGCCGGCCAGGTGCTGCGCGTGCTTGATGCCGCCCGGGTGGTTGGCCTGCTGGAAGAGGTGATCGACCATGCCCTGCGTGGCGGTCGCCTCGGCCTGCGCGCCGCCGCCGCCGCGCTCGAGCATGCATTGGTGCTGTGCGCCGACAGTCGCCAGCCGGCGGCCACCAAGCTCGATCCGGCCTATGCGACCTACCTGCGCTGCCGCGGCCATCTGCTGCGCAACTACCCCGTGCTGGGCAGTGTCGAGGAGGCGGCGCGGCATTGCCACGTGTCGGCCGCCTACCTGACCCGGCTGTTCAAGCGCTATGACGAAGAGACGCCGCTGGCCTGCCTGACCCGGCTGAAGCTGTCGCAGGCGGCGGTCAAACTGCGCCAGCCGGATGCCCAGGTGAAGGCGGTGGCGAGTGAACTCGGCTACAAGAGCGCCGCGCATTTTTCGCGCGTTTTCAAGCAGTGGAGCGGGGCCGCGCCCCTGCACTGGCAGCGCGGCGAGAGCGAGCCGGTCGCGGTCGAGTCCTGAGTCAGCAGCCGGGGGTTGGATCGGTGGCCTTGGCCCGTTTGCGGGCGGCCGGATAGGTGACTCGTTCCGCCGGTGGCGTGACGGTCGTCGGGGCCGTTTTTTACGCCGCGATCGGCAGCAGCTTGGCTTGAGCTGAGTGCGCCTTGTCGACCACGGCGCCGGCGACGTCATAGCCGCAGCGGCGCAGGTCTTCGAGACCGATCTCGATCGCATCGCGCATGATCTGGGCGCGTGTCCGGCCCATGCGCAAGGCCGCCTCGTCGAGGCGGTTGAGCAGCTCGTCGGGAACGGCCAGGGGGATGGGACGCGAGCGTTTGCTCATGGAACGGCCGCCATCCTAGCGTGCCGATGCGCAAGAGCGAAAGTTTTTCAGGGGTGGATGAAGGAAATGTTGACGTCGATATACGAATCTTATACTAGCGCGTCATGTCTTCTGGTTCTCGATCCGCCCGCGATCGCACGATCGTTTCCGTCGCCCTGAGCGCGGAAACCGAAGTGCGATTGCAGGAGACGGCCCGGAGCCTGGGTTTGAGCCAGGAGCAGACCCTGCTGCTGGGCTTGCGGCGGGGGTTGGAACGACTCGGGCACGGTCCAGGGGCGCGTCCGCCGCCATCCGCGTCGAAGGCCTGAGTGGCGTGCCATGGCTGGGAGCCACCGGCTGAGGTACGCGAACGGCTGAAACAACGGTGAGAGAAGGATGTCAGTGCATCTGCACGGACGGCGGTTGCCGCAGCGTTGTCCTGCCATGTCCCGATGTGTTGTCGCCTGCCTGTCTGTCCTTGCCTTGAGCCTGTCGCTGTCCGCCGCCGAGCCGCCGAGCCGCCGCGTCTGCGGGTGGCGGCGCTGGAGTTCGGCGCTTTGCCGGATCGCGGTGGCCTGACCGCGAGCAAGGTCGGTGCCTTGGTGCGCGAGGTGGCAGGAGCGCTGACGACGACGGTGACCCTGCTTGAGGACGGTGAACGCCGTGTCTGCCTGGTGGCGCCGCACATGAACTCGCCCAAGGGCGCCAACATCAGCCCGCTGATCCGGCGCACGGCCGCGGAAGCGCTTGGCCTGCCGGTGGAAAACGTGCTGCTCATGCTCTCGCACAATCACACCGACTTCAATCTGGTGAGCAATCACCTCGAGGCCTCGGTGACGCTCGCCATGAAGCCGGAGGAGATCCCAGCGCCGAAGCTGGTGCCGGCCGGCGAGGCCTACCTGCAAAAACTCGCCGACACCGCCCGGCAGTTGCCCGACAAGCTGCAGCCGGTGACGGTCTGGTGGACCGTGGGTCGCGAGGGCCGCCTCAGCTACAACCGCAAGGGCCGGCGCGCCGACGGCAGCACCTATCTCATGCGCGAGGAGGATCGCGACCTGCTGGGCACGGACTTCAAGGGGGATGTCGACGAGCAGGCGCCCCTCGTTGTGCTCAAGAACCCGGCGGGGCAGGTGGTGACCGCGCTCGCCCATTTCACCGCGCATCCGGTCACCTGCTTCCACCCGGAGAAACCGGTGGTGTTCGGCGACTGGCCGCAGGTGGCCTGCGAGCATCTGGCGCGGCACCTGTCGCCGGCGCAGCCGATCAGCGTCAGCTTCCTGCAGGGCTGTGCCGGTGATGTCAACGCCAAGGGCATGTTCCGCGGCGGCGTGGAGTTGTCGCGGCACTACGGCCGCCTGCTGGCCGACAGCTACATCGCGGCCCTGGGGGAGTTGCAGCCGTCGAAGCGCGACGGCCTCGATTACGCGGTCGAGAAGGTGCGCATCCCGCTGGCGCCGCTGCCGTCCGAGGACGTGCTGAAGGCGGAGATTGCCGAGATGGAGGACTTTCTCCGTCGCGCCGCCGCCGGCGATGAAAACACCCGCGAGTGCGTGGGGCAAAACTTTCCGCGCGAGCTGACACCCGCCTACCGCGGCAAGCTGGTCGAGATGATCCTGCCCTGGAGCCGCTGGGCGCTCAAGCTGCGCCAGAGTGGTCGCGCCGACACGGTGGCGAAGTTTCTGGAGGTCGACATCCAGGTGCTGCGGATTGGCGATGTCGGCATCGTCGGCATGCCGTTTGAGCCCTTTCAGGGCATTGGCCGGCAGATCCGCGCGGGTTCGCCGCTGCCGCTGGCGCTGCCCTGCGGTTACACCAATCTTTCCTACGGCTACCTCACCGACGGGCCGAACACTGGCGACCGTGAGTACATGAGCGCCAATTACCGCTACAGCAAATTTCGTCCGCCCTATGCCAAGCCGGCCGGCGACGTCATCGCCGTGCAGGCGTTGGCGACCCTGCGGCGGTTCGCCAAGGAATGATCTCATGAACCTGCCCACCGAACCCTTTTGTGAGATCGGCGCCCATGCGCAGATCGATGCCGATGTCATCCTCGGCTACCGTTACCCGGGCGACTCGCAACCGACGCGGATTGGCGACCATGCCATCGTGCGCAGCGGCAGCATTCTTTATGCGAACACCACGATCGGGCATCGCTTCCAGTGCGGCCACCAGGTGCTGATCCGCGGCGAGGTCGTCATCGGCGACCGCTGCGTGGTGCATCACAAGTGCACGCTGGAGGGCCGGCTCAAAATCGGCAACGGTGTCAAGATCATGGCGCATGTCTATGTGCCGAGCCGCACGACCCTCGGCGACTTCGTCTTCATCGGGCCGGGCACCACCTTCCTGAACGCCAGGTACCCGATGCGCGAGGGCACGGTGCAGGGGGCGACGATTGAAGACCATGTTTGCATTGGCGGCGGCGTGACGATCTGTCCCGGCGTGAGGATCGGTCGCGGCAGTTTCATCGCTGCCGGCGCGGTGGTCACGC
>JAEYYS010000243.1 GCA_023428335.1 Verrucomicrobiota bacterium
TGCGCGTCGACGTGGCAGCGCGCCGACGCCGTCCTGGTCGCGCGCCCGTTCGATCCCGCGAGCTGCGCCGTCCTCGCGCCCTGAGGTGCGCGGCGACTCACTCGCTGTAGAACGAACCGCCGAACGACACCGCGGTCATGCCGCCCTCGACTACCCGCCGCCGCTGCAGCGCCTGATCGCCCAGGTCCGCGCCCTGCCAGGGCTGGGGCCGCGCAGCGCCGAGCGCGTCGTGCTCTGGCTGCTGCAGGGCGGTGGCCGGGTCGAACCGCTGGTCGATGCCCTGCAGCATCTCGCCGACCGCGTCGAAGCCTGCGCCGAGTGCGGCTTCTTTTTGGAGCGCGGCCAGGACTGCGTGCTCTGCAGCGGCCCCAAGCGCAACCCGCGCCTCGTCTGCGTTGTCGAGCAGGCGGCCGACGTGCTCCGCCTGGAGCGCTCCGGCGCCTTCAGCGGCCTCTACCATGTGCTCGGCGGCAAGCTGTCGCCGCTCGACAACGTCACGCCCGAGGACCTGCGCATCGAGCCGCTGCTGGCGCGGGTGAAAACCCTGCAGGTCGAGGAGGTCATCCTCGCCGTCGGCAGCGACGTCGAGGGCGAGGCCACCGCCGGTTACTTGAACGACCTGCTGCGCGCCGAGGGGGTGGCCGTCTCGCGCCTCGCCCAGGGCCTGCCGGCCGGCGGCGGGCTCGATCATGCCGACGAACTCACGCTCTATCAGGCGCTCAACGGCCGGCGGCGGCTGTAGCCGGGGCAGGGCGTGGAGCGGAAAGGGTAGGAAGATGGAGGGTAGAAACATTTCAAGCAGGTTGCTGTTCAGGCCTGTCATCACGGTTGGAAAATCTTTCTGCCCTCCATCTTCCTACCCGCACGGTCTGCCTCTGTACCCTCGGCCCCCAGCTCTGCGCCCTAAGCTCCGGTCTTGTCCGGCTCGCGCACGAACAGCAGGCGCAGGCTGTTCAGGCAGACGACGACGGTGCTGCCCTCGTGGGTGAGCACGCCAAGGGTGAGCGGCACCAGACCGAACAGCGAGGCGATGGCCATGATCACGACCGAGCCGAGCGAGATCGCCAAATTTTGCCGGATGATGGCGCGCGCGCAGCGGCTGATGTGGCGGGCCGACAGCAGTTTTTCGATCTTGTCCTGCATCAGCACGATGTCGGCCTGCTCGAGCGCGGCGTCGCTGCCGCGCGCGCCCATGGCGATGCTGACATCGGCGGCGGCGAGACTGGGCGCGTCGTTGACGCCATCGCCGAGCATGGCGGTCTTGCGGCCCTGGGCGGTGAACTCGCGGATGGCGGTCACCTTGTCCTCCGGATGCAGGCCGGCGCGGACATCGGCGACGCCCAATTCCTGCGCCACCTGCACGGCGGCCGCGCGTCGGTCGCCGGTGAGCATGACGGTCAGCACGCCCTCGGCGGCGAGCGCTTCCAGCACCGCCTTGCTGCCGCTGCGGATCTCATCCTTGAGCAGGATGCGGCCCATGGCGCCTGCATTGAGCACCCAGACTTCGGAGAAACCGAGCGGCGCGTCGGGCACGTCCTTGAGCCAGCTGGCGAAGTCGCCCTGGCCGACCAATTCGCGCCGGCCCACGTAGGTGACGCCCTCGGCACTGCGGCCGCGCAGGCCCTGGCCGGGGATGGATTCAAACTCGAGCAGTTCGCCGGGGGCGATGCCGCGCTCCTCGGCATGGCGACTGATGGCGCGCGCGACCGGGTGGTTCGAATGGGCGTCGAGCGTGACCGCCAGTTGCAGGATGGCGTCTTCGCGTCCCGGCGGAAAACTCTCGACCTGGGCGACCCTCAGATTGCCCTCGGTGAGCGTGCCGGTTTTGTCCATGGCGACCACTTCTACCTCGGCGAGTTTTTCGATCGCCGCGCCGCCGCGGAAGAGGATGCCGCGGCGTGCGCCCCAGGCGATGGCGGCGAGGATGGCCGAGGGGATCGACAGCACGAGGGCGCAGGGGCTCATGACCACGAGCAGGGTCATGGCGCGGTAGAAGGCGGATTTGACCTCGGCCGTCGTGGTGAAGGCCGGGATGCCGAGGGCGAGCCACCAGACCAGGAACATCGTCAGCACCGTCGCCAGGGTGAGCAGGGTGTAGTTGGTGCCAAAGCGGTCGGTGAAGCGCTGGCTGGGCGCGCGCAAATGCTGCGCGGTCTGGATCAGGCCGATGATTTTCGCCAGCGCACTCTGCGTGGCGGGTCGCTCGACCCGCGCCTCGACCAGACCCCAGAGATTCAGCGTGCCGCCGTAAACCGGCGCGTGCAGGCCCTTGTCGACCGGCACCGATTCGCCGGTGAGGGTCGATTCATCCGCGGCCGTCTCGCCGCGGGTGATGACGGCATCGACCGGGAACAGCTCGGCCGGCCGCACCTGAATGAGGTCGCCCTTGCGCAGCAGTTTCACCGAGCGCTCCTCGGTGCCGCCATCGGGCAAAACGACGCGCGCCAGCTTGGGCGCGGCCTTGGTGAGGGCATTGATCTCGCGGTGGGTGCGGTGCAGCACGTAGTGTTCGAGCGCGCCCGAGGTGGAGAACAGGAAGAGCAGCAGCGCGCCCTCCTCCCAGGCGCCGATGGCCACCGCGCCGGCGGCGACGGCGAGCATGAGGAAGTGCACGTCGAGCCGGCGCTCGCGCAGGTTTTCCCAGGCGTCCTTGGCGGCGTCCCAGCCGCCGCTGATCAGGGCAATGCCGAACAAAAAGTGTGACGCAACGGTGGGCGCCGCGCCGAACTTGTCCAGCAGGTAGCCGGTCAGCAGGGCCACGCCACAGATGGCGGCCTGCACGGCCATCGCCCGCCATTCCTCGCGGCTGCGCGCCTCGATCTCCTCGGGCTCCGGCCACTCGAACTCGCGCCACTTCCAGAAGCGCGGCGCGGTCGGGCAGCTCGGCATCTGCAAACTCACGCCGTCGTCCTCGCGACTGAGCGTCACCGGCCCGAGGTCGGGGTGACCGGGGGGCTTGGTCGAGAGCACCGTGGCGTCGAGGGCGCGCAGCACCTCGTTGAGCCGCGCCTGCAGCAGGGCGGTATCGACTTCACCGAGCGTCGCCACCTGCACCGTGCGCTGTTCGGGATGCAGCCGGATCGCCTCGACGCCGCGTTGCTGGAGGAGGAAATCTGCCAGGGACTCGGCCCAGCTGCCGTCTGCGGGTTCGGCGTCGTGCATGTGGCCATCACGTAACCGGAAAACCCGCCGCCGGGAAGTGCAAACTGTGGGCGACCGCCTTTGCTGCAGGCGCACGAATCCGATAGCTCGGCTCCCCGTCTGGCGTACCTTTATGACCCCCCATGTCCACGAAAGCCTCCTCCCTGTCCACGCGCCGCCAGTTCCTGCGCGGTGCGGGCGTCATGCTCGGCCTGCCCTGGTTCGAGTCGGTTTCCTCGTTCGGTGCGCCCGTCGTCAAGGGCACCCCGCAGGCGCCGCGCCGCCTGGCGGTCTGCTTCTTCGGCAACGGCGTCAACCCGCACCACTGGGGCGCCAGCAACGGCCCGAACGGCCTGGAGCTGCAGCAGAGCCTGAAGCCGCTCGAGGCGATCAAGAACCAGGTCATGGTCTTCAAGGGCCTGTGGAATCCGACCACGGTCGCCGGCCCGGGCGGGCACTACCCGAAGATGAACCTGCTCTCGGGCCTGAAGGTCAAGCAGACCACGACCGACGTCGAGGTCGGCCTGACCATGGACCAGATCGTCGCCGCCCGCGTCGGGCGCGAAACGCCGGTCGCCAGCCTCGCCATCGGCACCGAAGGTCCCAAGTACAGCACCGACAGCGGCTACACCTCGCTCTACTCCGCCTACCTGTCCTGGAGCAGCCCGACGACGCCGGCGCCCAAGGAAATTTACCCGCAGCAGGCCTTCGACCAGCTGTTCGACGACGGCAGCAAGCGCGCGCGCGACAAGAGCGTGCTCGATTTGGTCCTGGGCGACGCCAAAAGCCTGCGCGGCAAGCTCAGCCGGCGCGACGGCCAGAAGCTCGACGAGTACCTCGCCTCCGTGCGCGACCTGGAACAGCGCATCGCCCGCGCTGAACAGCTCAACGCCGCCGAGGCCGAGACGCGCGGCTGGCGGCCGAGCGTGACGACGCCCTGGCTCAAGCGCCCCGCCTCCGGCATCCCCGCCCAGCAGGAGGAGCACGTCCGGCTCATGCTCGACATCATGGTGCTGGCCTTCCAGATGGACCGCACCCGCGTCATCACCAACATGCTGACGAACGACCTCTCGAACATGAACTTCGGGTTCATCGGCGTGAAGGGCGGCCAGCACGAACTCTCCCACCATGCCAACGACGCCGAGCGTCTCGCCGGCTACCAGAAGAGCAACGAGTTCATGGTCCAGGTCTGGTCCGAGGCGCTGCAGAAGATGCAGGCCACCCAGGAAGGCGAGCGCACCCTGCTGGAAAACAGCATGGTCCTGCTCACCTCCAGCCTGTTCGACGGCAACGCCCACGATTCCACCCAGCTGCCGCTCGTGCTCGCCGGCGGCGGCGGCGGCACCCTGCGCGGCGGTCGCGCCTTCGAGTTCGACAAGAAGGACGAGAACCGCAAGCTCTGCCGCCTGCACCTCGCCCTCATGGAACGCATGGGCGTGAGGACCGAGCGCTTTGGCGACGCCGACAAGCCGCTGCCGGACCTGGTTTGAGGCCACGGCGCCGCCGCCGCATCAACCCTCCGGGTCATCGAGAATGACCTGGAGCCGGGCGGCGAGTGCCGCTGGAAAGCGTTCGGTCCAGCTTTCGTCGATCAGGCCGACGGCAAGCCGATCGCGGAGATGCATGCGGTGTTGGACAGCACAGGCTCTTCTCGATGCCCCGTCCGTATTTTCTGTTCCTCGCCTCACGGAGCTGGTATTTTAGACTTCCAACTTCCGGAGGTTTCCTGTCATGACCCAGCGCCGCTCTTTTCTCACCTCGGCCACCGGTGCAGGTGCGCTCACGGCCTTGGGCCAACTGGGATTCCTCGGCCGACTGCCTGCCGTCTCGGCAGCCGAGGCCAAGCTGCCGCCGCATCTGGTGCGGTTCCATCCCGAGATCGAGCCGCTGGTGCGGCTGCTCGAAGACACGCCGCGCGAGCGCGTGCTGGAGGAGGTCGCCGCGCGGGTGCGACGCGGGCTCAGCTATCGCAACGTGCTCGCCGCCCTGATGCTGGCCGGCATCCGCAACGTGCAGCCGCGGCCGGTGGGCTTCAAATTCCACGCCGTGCTGGTGGTGAACTCCGCCCACCTCGCCAGCCTCGCCTCCCCGGATGCCGAGCGCTGGCTGCCGATCTTTTGGGCCATCGATCAGTTCAAGGCCTCGCAGGCCGCGAATGTGAAGGAGGGCAACTGGCTCATGCGACCGGTGGACGAGAGCCGCGTGCCCTCCAGCGCCGACGCCAGGAAGGCCTTTGTGGAGGCGATGGACCAGTGGGACGAAGGCGCCGCCGATGCCGCCATCACCGGCCTCGTGCGCACGGCGGGAGCGAACGAACTGTTTGAGATCTTTGCCCGCTACGGCATGCGCGATTTCCGCGACATCGGTCACAAGGCGATCTACGTGGCGAACAGCTTCCGCACCCTGGAGGTCATCGGCTGGCAGCATGCGGAGCCGGTGCTGCGCTCGCTCGCCTACGCCCTGCTCGACCGCGCCGGTGCGAAGGACAATCCCGCCCAGGTCGATCTGCCCGCTGATCGGCCCTTCCGCGACAACCTGGCAACGGTGAAGCAGGTGCGCGCCGGCTGGCTGGAGGGCCGACGCGATGCCGGCGCGACGAAGGAACTGTTGCAGACCGTGCGCAGCGGCGCACCTGCCGACACCAGCGCTGCGGCCGTGGAACTGCTGAATCAAGGCGTGGCGCCGCAGTCGGTCTTCGAGGCCCTTTTCGGCGGCGCGGGCGAATTGCTGATGCAGGCGCCCGGCATTCTCTCGCTGCACGCGATGACCTTCACCAACGCCATCCACTACGCCTGGCAGCGCACGCAGAGCGATGAGACGCGACGGCTGCTGCTGCTGCAAAACGCCGCCTTTCTGCCGCTCTACCGGGGCGACCGCACCGGCAAGGGGCTAGCCATCGACAGCCTCGAACCCGTCCTGCCGACGGCGAAGGGCGACGAGGCCGTGGCGGAAATTTTTGCCGACATCGGCAGCGACCGCCTCACCGCGGCGCGCAAGGTGCTGGGTTATCTCCAGGGCCGCAACAGCGCGCAACCCATCGCCGATGCCGCGCGGCGTCTCGTCTTCCTCAAGGGCACGAACTCGCACGACTACAAATTCAGCTCGGCAGTGCTCGAGGACTACGAGCAGCTCGCCCAGCCCTGGCGCGATCGTCTGCTCGCGGCCAGCGTGTTTTATTTCCGCGGCTCCGGCGAAAAGGACAACGCACTGGTGGGCCGCATCCGCACCGCGCTCGGAGCGTGAAGGGCCGCCTCGGTACACCAGGGTGGCAAAGTCTCAGGGCGATCCCATGCACAATTTTGCGTGCGGTCGCCGAACGACCTGCTCCCGAGAACGGCACAATCCGATGGAAGGTCGCCAGCGCCGCCGTAATTGGCTGATGCTCCTCGCTGAGATGACCTGGCCCCAGGTGGCCGCCCTGCCGAAAACCACCCCCGTCGTGTTTCCCATCGCCGCCCTCGAGCAGCACGGTCACCACCTGCCGGTCTTC